>NZ_CP194933.1:0-69333 GCF_051059105.1 Leifsonia sp. P73 | reverse complement strand
GGCACAAGGCCTAGGAACGCACACCGGGGCAGGTACTTCCGTCGCGGTGTCTGCCTAGATGGCGGCGGTCGTCAGCCGCTTTCGTCTGAGAACCGCGCGAACCATCAGGGGCACGCCGACCACACTGGGAAGCACCCAGAACGTCCAGGCGGGTAGCAGCTGCCAGACCGGCAAATGCGGACCGTTGTCGACGTAGAAGGCGGTCAGCATGGCGATATACGAGACACCCATCGCCAGAATGTGCGGGACATCGCCTCGCCGATGAAGGCGGCGGAAGATGAACCCGTAGAGCCCTCCCACCACGCTTATGCCGCCAGCAAGGACGAGCGGCAGATCGGTCGGCCAGCGGAACCCGGCGAGGACGCAGGCAGTAGCAAAGACCATCAGAAGTGCCCCGAGATACCAGCGCCCAACACGGGGATGCCGTCCTGGACCCTTATGGGCGAGCATCGCAACAATCCCAGTAACGATCGCGACCACCGCCGCCGCCACATGCACACTCAGGAAGGTCAAGAAGACCGCAGCCGTCGAGGCAACATCTAGACCTAAGAACGGTTCAAAATGGACCATGCTGCCCTCGACTCAACTCGAGGGCAACGATACGCGGATAGACAGCCGGTCGGCCCTGCAGGGCACCGCCGGGGGCGGGGGGTCTTCAAGGTTTGGACATGTCGACGTTATCGGGACGTCCACCCATCATGCGCAGCATGGGGCCGCTTCCGGTGCGGAAGAAGACGACGAGAAGAAACCCGGCGAGAGCGATGAACACGATGTTCAGCCATGTCGTGTAATTCCAGCTGATCCCGCCCTGGCCGATTGCAAGGTTCCGATCCTGGGGCACAAGGCCAAGCGGGGTGAAGACGAGCTCCACGGCGTACCCGGCGAGCACCATCGCCACGTAGAAGATCAGCGTGATTCGAATGGCTGGCTTCCAGCCGTAATACTTCCGGTAGATCAGAATGATCGGGATGATGATGAGGTCTGCGAAGAGGAAGCTGACCACGCCGCCGAAGCTGATGCCGCCGTTCCAAAGCACGGCAGCCAGCGGCACGTTGCCGACCGAGCATACGAAACTCACCACTGCGATCAGTGGCCCGATGAGCGGTCCGAGGATGAATGCCGCTACCGGATCGTGGGTGAAGAAGATGGACTGCAGCCATTCCTGCGGTACCCAGGCGGCGAAGGCGCCGGCGATCAGTAGTCCGATGATGATGTCTCGTAGTACTGCCGCCCAGTCCATCACGAAGTAGCGTGAAACGGCGGTCACACCGTCGCGGGAGAGCAGTCGGTGCCAGAAGCCGACGTCGCTCTGCACCGACATGTCCATGCCCGCGTGGCCTTCCATTGACCCGGCGACGCCTTTATCTGCTTGTGCACGTGCCGCCTCGACAATGCGGCCGCGCATCCAGAGCCGGAAGCCGAGGGCGACGAGAACGATCATGATCGGGCCGCCGACGAACTCCGCCAACGTGAACTGCCAGCCCATCACGAACGCGAGCACCAGACCGAGTTCAAGAACTAGGTTCGTCGAGGCGATCTCGAATGCCATCGCTGCCGTGAAGTTCGCTCCCTTTCGGAACAGTGCCCGGGCGAGCGCCACCGCAGCGTAGGAACACGAGGACGAGGCGGCACCGAAGAGGGAGGCAACGCTGATCGATTTCGGCGAATCGTCGCTCATCAACTGGGTGATCTTCTCTTTGCGCACAACCGCCTGGATCACACCGGACAGCGTGAAGCCCAGGATCAGAGGCCACAGGATCTGCCAGCCCATCGCGCCGGCCATCGCCAGCGCATCCCCGAGCGATCCAAGGATGTTCATCGGCTCCTCCACTGTCCACGCACGTTAGGTCAGTGAACACTGTATAGTCATCGGGTGCTGACTATTGCTTCCCGTCTTGATGTAATGAACCGACTGGGTCGTGCAATGGCAGATCCGACACGATCGCGGATCCTGATGACATTGTTGGATGGCCCAAACTACCCCGCCGTCCTCGCCCGGCAACTGGAGCTGACCCGCTCGAACGTGTCGAATCACCTCACCTGCCTCCGCGACTGCGGCATCATCGTGGCCGAGCCTGAAGGCCGTCAAACCCGCTACGAACTCGCGGACCCGCACCTGGCGCAGGCACTGACCGCTCTGGTGGATGTGACGCTGGCGGTGGATGAAAATGGCCCATGCATGGACGACTCCTGCACCGTCCCCGGCTGCTGTGGGGGAGCGATTCGATGACCGCGGCCGGCACCCTCACCCAGGAGCGACGGGAACGTCTACACCGTCGAGTGCGGTTCATCGTCGCGTTCACGATCAGCTACAACGTCATCGAGGCCATCGTCGCGGTGTGGGCGGGCACCGTGGCTGGTTCGGCCGCGCTGATCGGGTTCGGGCTGGACTCCGTGATCGAGGTTCTTTCAGCTCTCGCGATCACGTGGCAGTTCACCCGGAAGGACCCGGAACGGTGGGAGAAGGCAACTGTACGGGCGATCGGGATCGCGTTCTTCGCTCTCGCCGCGTACGTTCTGGTCGATTCCGTACTGAGCTTGACGGGCGTTCAGAAAGTTGATCACAGCCCCGTGGGCATCGCGCTGACCGCGCTGAGCCTGATCATCATGCCGGTCCTCGCCTGGTTCGAGGTCCGCACCGGACGAGAGCTCAACTCCAAGAGCGTGCAGGCCGACGCGAAGCAGCTCATCCTTTGCATTTACCTCTCTGGGACGGTGTTCATCGGCCTGGTCCTGAACAGTTTGTTCGGCTGGTGGTGGGCCGATTCGGTGGCGGCTCTGGTTGTGGCGGTCCTCGCAATCCGGGAAGGGATCGAAGCATGGCGCGGAGATATCGAATCGCCCTTCGACGTCCTCTCAGACATGGGTGAAGAGTAAACACGTCGCGTTGTCCGGCAACGCAGAAGGAGATGGCTCGTATGCAGATCGAGGTTCTCCACATCGACGACTGTCCGAACTGGGAATCGGCCGGCGACCGGGTCACGGAGGCGCTCGCCCAACTCGGCAAGACCGCGACAGTCGAGTTCCGACTGCTCAGCACGCCGGAACAGGCTGCCCGAGTTCCGTTTGCTGGATCGCCGACGATCACTGCTGATGGCGAAGATCTCTTCCCCGGCAACGGAGGCACCACGGATCTCGCCTGCCGGATCTACTTCACCCCGGACGGCCTTGCCGGCCTACCCACCGTCGAACAGCTCATCCAGGCGATCGGCCATCATGAGCGCTGAGGAGACGGTCGTCTGTTCCTGCTGCGGCCGCGAGCGATTGCGACGCAACGTTCACATGCTCGACGGTGGCGCCGCCTACATCTGCCGACGCTGCGGACTCTGGGTCGCACTTCGATGGCGTCGAGACAAGACGTAAGCCAGACCCGGCCCTGCTGGTGAGGGCATGAGGAGGACGTTTCGGAGCAGCGTACGGGTGCGCGAAAACCGCGCAGCGACCGTCCCAATAGACAAGCAATCTGACATAACGACGGTTATCAGCGCTCTAAGCAAGGTGGTTTTGCCCATCGTCTGCTAACAAAAATTCCGACGATCGCGGCAGCGTTGGGAATGACCGGTGGATGTCCCAAATAGGGTTCAAATATGAGTGATGGGGACCAGAACGAACGAACTCCGACGATCGATGAATCCATCGAGGTATTGCGCGAGCTTGTTGAATCCTGGGATTCACAACCGTCGACGGTCGAGGTGCCTGTTCTCGAAGGATCGCCCTCCCGGGCGGTAAGCATTCTTTCTCAGGCCGAGCATGCTGTTGGGCTCACAAAGGCTGTCATCCTGCTGTGCGAGGCGGGAATGAATGTTCAAGCTGTCCCTCTCGTCCGGTTGACGATGGAGTGCGCCGTCACTGCAGCGTGGCTGTCGGTAACGCCAGGTTCAGCTGAGTCAGCGAACCTTGAAGGAGCGCGCCAGCGCCGCAAGCTCCTGTTCGATATGGAACGGCTATCGACGGTCCCTTCTGACGGCAGTCTCGATTCAGTCGACGAGATTATCGACCGATTCGCTCCATCTGATTCCGCGGAAGCCCGAAAGTTTGAGGAGCGCTGCCGCTCTCTCGCAGGCGGCGACTGGCTGTACCCCTACTACCGGCTTCTGTCGGGCTATTCACACGGCGGCACCCTGCTTATGGATCATTACATTCAGGAAGCAGGTGTTACGGAGGCTGCGCCCCTCGGATGGGTCTACGTCGCGGACGCCCCGTTCGAGCATGCAGAAGTCACGACCGGACTTCAGGTTGTGTTGCTGCACCTGGCGTTGACTGCTTGGACTTCAGTAGCGGTCGGGCACCCGATGCGGACGGATCTTGCTGAGATTGCGGAACGAACCGGCATTTCAATGGAAATTGGCCGGCGGAAAAGTAGCATCGCGCCATGACAGCTACCGCACCGGCCGCCTCCGGTGGTTTCCCGTGGCTGGATTTCTTCGGCGTCATCTTTTCCGGCACGGCCGCGCTGGGAGGTGTAGTGGCAGTCATCATCGCAATTCGCGCGCTGACTGTCGCAAGAGAGTCGACGGCTGTTGAGCAGTTGTTCGGGGCATCCGGTGATGTCCTCGCAGCATTGCAGGAGGTGAGCCGTGTCGGTAGCAAGCTCGGGTTGACTCCCGAGGGGGAAATGCGCACTCGATCTGAGATAGACGACTCATTCCAACGGTTCATGGCTGCACGGGCGCGCGTCGACCTAGCACTCGGCGCATTGGGGCTCCGCGGTGATTATTCAGAGAGCGTCCTGAACGTCGTGCACAACTTCGCCGTTAGTGTGCGGCAGGCTGATGAGTTCGACGGATTGCACCGAGACTTTGCTACGGATGACCTCACCGACCAATCCTGGGCGGACGAGCTCTCGTGGAGCCCTAGTGGCCCAGATCGCGTTGTATTGGCTCAGTCCTCCAGCTTCCGCGAAGTGCGTTTTGCTCGCGAGCTTATTGGGGCAGGAGTCACACAACTGCGAGGCCTCGACAAGTGGTGGGGCGATCGGATCACTGAGGATCACAGCTACGGTAACGAGCGCAGCGTCTATTCAATCGACGCGAGCTATCTCACGCAGACCTCACGGTTGGTTGACGATTTCACGCGCGAGTACGTACAACCACTCTTTGAGTCGGCGGTGCGTCGAGTGGCGCGATCATCGCGCCGCCTATCGCCGCTGACTTAGCCCATCTCGCGTTAGGCACTGGTCGCGAGGGTTTGCATTTCGGCAGTGATTAACCTTTAATCTGCGTATGGATGCAGATAAGGCAATATGCGGACGACTTCCCGACAGCCAGTACGTCGAGCTCGCGGTCGAGGTGTTTGCCATGCTGGCCGACGCAACCCGTGTACGGATTGTGCTCGCACTAAAGGATGCGGGAGAGCTGTCCGTGAACCATCTGGCGGACATCCTGCACAAACAGCCGGCTGCCGTCTCACAGCATCTCGCGAAGCTTCGGCTCGCTCGGATCGTCTCGACGCGGCAGGACGGGCAGCGGGTGTTCTACCGGCTCGAGAACGAGCACGCGAGCCGGCTGGTGACAGATGCAGTGTTTCAGGCGGAGCACTCGCTGGGCGGGACGCCGCGGCACCATCACTCTGAGGCCAAGCTCGGCGCGGAGGCGAACGCGTGACGGGAACGCACACACCGAGCATGAGGACCACGGGCATGACCATGGGCACGGCCACACTCACGAGCACCCGTATGGACGCGGGCACGACGATGGGCACGGTCATCAGCATCCGGCCGGTCTCAAGGGCTTCTTGTACGGTCTGTTCGTCCCGCACTCGCACGACGCGGCCGACTCGATTGACGACGCGCTCGAGGCGAGCACGGAGGGTGTTCGTGCGCTGAAGATCAGCCTGTTCGTGCTGCTGGGCACCACCGTGTTGCAGGGCATCATCGTCGGGATCAGCGGGTCGGTCGCGCTCCTGGCGGACACCATTCACAACTTCTCCGACGCGCTGACCGCGGTGCCGCTGTGGGTCGCGTTCGTGCTGGGCCGCCGGGTCGCGTCCCGCCGCTACACCTACGGCTACGGGCGGGCGGAGGATCTGGCCGGCCTGTTCATCATCGCCGTTGTCGCGCTCTCGGCGGTCGTCGCGGCGTGGCAGTCGATCGACCGGCTCTTCCATCCCCATCCGCTGGAGAACCTCGGCTGGGTGATCGTTGCCGGCGTCATCGGCTTCGCCGGGAACGAGGCGGTCGCCATTTACCGCATCCGAGTCGGTCAGCGCATCGGCTCGGCAGCTCTCGTCGCCGACGGCGTCCACGCCCGCATCGACGGGTTCACCTCCCTCGCCGTCGTCATCGGCGCCCTCGGCGTGATGCTCGGCTTCCCCCTGGCCGACCCCATCGTCGGTTTGCTCATCTCTGCCGCGATCATCGTCCTACTCTGGGGCACCGTCCGCAGCATCGGCCGACGGCTTCTGGATGGCATCGAACCAGAACTCGTCGACCAGCTCGAGCACGCCCTCGAAGAAACAACGGGCGTCACTGCCGTACCGCGAGTGCAGCTCCGTTGGGTCGGACACCGGCTTCATGGCTCCGCCCAACTCGTCGTAGACACCGACAAGCTTTTCGACGCACAGCAGATCTCAGAGGCCGCGCGTTCCCACGCGCGGGACCATCTGCGCAACCTCGACGAGCTCCAGCTAGAAATCGTACGGAGATAGCCGTGACGACCACTCCCCCGCGAGACGCATGTCGATAATGGGTGCGATTTCGTACCGCACACTGGTACGCTAACTGCTATGAGCGGCATGAGTAGAGCAGTCGTGTCCAGCCAACGTCCTGGCCTTGAAGCCCACCGAGAGTCCATCGAGCTGGAGATCACCGATATCGTCGAGCGGCTGCGAGACATGGTCGGCCCGAAACTCGTCGCCTACGTCGGGAACGTGAAGAACACGCGCCCGGTCGGCGATTGGGCGGCGGGACGACGCTCCCCCGGCAGCGAAGACGAGAAGCGGCTGCGGCTGGCGTTCCAGGCGGCCCGTGTGCTCAGTGAGCGGTACTCCCCGACGAACATTCAGGCGTGGATGATCGGTTCGAACCCCGCCTTGGGGTTCGAGTCGCCGGCGCGCGCGATCCGTGACAGCGACAACGTCGCAGACATCGTTCGCGATGTGATGAGTGCTGCCACGTCGTTTGCCTACGTCGGATGACGGCGCCCGCTATTGAGGCCTCCGGTGACCCCGGTGAAGTCTGGCGGGTCGGCTATGCGCCGAACCCGTGGGCGTGGGCGTCGTGGGACTATGCCAGCGACGACGGCTTGTTCACGGGCCGCTGGGATGACGAGCGCGCGGCGTACCGAAGCATCTATACGTCGGAGTCTTTGATGGGCTGCTTTCTCGAGTTGCTCGCCCCGCTGCGAACCAATGAGGTCACCTTCGCAGAGGTAGATGCGATCGAAGACGATGACGAACCAGCCGGCCTGGAGCGCCCGAATCCCGTGTTTGGCACGATCGCTTTGGATTGGCTGGAGAACCGCGTCTACGGCAGCGCCCAGCAGACGGGTGTTTATGCCGAAGTGACCGTCGCGGCATCACTAGGTGCGCTGGCAGCGGCCGGCGTCTTCTCGCGGTTCAACATCGCTCCACAGCACGTCGATGTGTCGTTGCTCAAGGACCCGAGGAACCGTGACCTCACGCGAGCGGTCTCCCGGTGGCTTTACGACCAGATCGGTCCGGACCGGAGAGCACTTTTCAACGGCGTTGCCTTCCGCTCGAGGATGGGCGACGACTTCCGCATGTGGGCGGTGTTCGAACGCGGCAACGACTCGGTTAGCCCGCTGATCCAGCCAGCAGGTTCGCCGGAACCAGTCACCGATGATATCCCCGAACTGCAGCAGGCGATGGCTGTCCTGGGGCTGAGCTGGCGCGAGGACTGACAGGAGGGCCACGACGTTCAACGACCCAGGTGCTGCTCCCTCTGCTGCCCGAAGCCGCCGGACGCACGGCGCGCCTTCGGCGCACGCTTCGGCGCGGTCGTGACGGCTTCACGCGGATGCCGGGCTTGGTCGGCCGCGGTCGTCATGCGAGCGTCGATGACCTCACGATCGGCCTTGCCCTCGAGCGAGGAGGCGAAGCGTTCCCGCCGCTCGGCACTGTCGAACACCTCGGCCGCGTCTGCCTGGTTGGCGTTCGCGCCGCCGCGCAGTTCGTCGCTCACGTCCCTGTCGTTCGCCGCCTCGACTCGCAACTGGTCGACGTCGAGCGCCCCACCCACCTCGGCCGCGTGCTCGTTGCGTTCGTCCGCCTGTCGCTGGCGCTCCTCGGCCACTCGATCGAGCGTCTCTGCCGCGGTGAGGAAGGCGCCGGCTTCGGCCACGTCGACGACACTTTCCCCGCGCGAGGTGGCCGCCGCCGAGCGAGTGCGCTCTGCCCTGGCCAGCGCCTCACGCACAGCCGCAGGGTCCGCGTCGAGGTCCTGGACGTCCAGCCCGTAACGGTCTCGGACCTCCTCTGCGATCCGTTCGCCGGCACGGTCGGCCTCGGGGTCGATACCGTGCCAGGCGGTAGCGGTCTCGTGCGCGTTGGCGATCTGCTCGACGCTCGCGGCGTCCCACCAGCTTCGCTCGTAGACCGGTGCGAGCTCGGCGCGTGCCGCCGCTCGTTCGGCGTCGAAACGTGCTTGCAGCTCACGGTTCTGCTGCTCGGTCTGCGCTTGGCGGGTGCGGGCGAGCTCTTCCCGGATGCGTGCGAACCGTGAGCCCAGCTGTGCCGCCACAGTGAGTGCGATGCGCAGCTGCCCGTCCAGTGCGTCCGCGATGCCGTCGTTCTCTTCGGCCATGATTGCCACCTTCCGTTATCGTCCGATGCCGCGGTCCTGTTCGGGTCCGGTCGCGGGCTTGTAGGGCTTGGCGGGTTCGATCTTCGTTGGCACCGGCGACCCGGGCCGCGGGGCGCTAAGGCCGGTCTGCGCGATCCGCACAGCTTCGGCGGTGCGCTCGTCGACGTGAGCGGCCGGGGCGCTCTCACCCTTCCGTGGGATCTCCGGAAGCCGCGAGGCCACCGTGGCCATCTGCGAGTTCAGCGTGCGGGAGATCTCCGCCGCGCGAACCTCGTCCCCGATGGCCTTGTGCATGTCGATGATCGCCACGGTGAGCCGTGCGAGCTGACGCATCAGGATCGCCTCGGCCATCGTCCCTTGACCCTGGCTGGCGGCCTGCATCAGCAGCATGGCGGCGCCGGCGGCACTGCCCATGCTGACCTTTTTCGGCTTCGAGGTGTGCGCTTTGATCTGCGCCGACCGGGCCAGCTCGCGGGAGGTTGCAGCGAGCGGTCCGGGGGTCGTCTCGACGCGCTGTGACCAGGCGGCGAACGCCCCGGCGGTGTCGCGCGCGACGTGCGCCCACGCGGCCCGATCGCCCGGTGGGACGCTGCGCAGCTCGTCGCGCATCCGCCGCATGTCGTCGGAGTATTTCTGCCACAGCTCCGGGGCCGGCTCTGCCTCTTCACGGCCCGGCGAGACCGGCCGGTACTGCCACGGGTTGCGGCTCGTGGCCTTCCACTCGTCGACCGCGCCCTGCGCCGCCTGTGGACTGTCGGGCCATCCCTCGCGCAGCCGCGGCAGTGTCAGGTCGCGGGCGAGCCGGCCGC
Source organism: Leifsonia sp. P73 (assembly GCF_051059105.1). Lineage (NCBI taxonomy): Bacteria > Bacillati > Actinomycetota > Actinomycetes > Micrococcales > Microbacteriaceae > Leifsonia > Leifsonia sp. P73. The sequence goes on along the minus strand of NZ_CP194933.1, from coordinate 59,763 downwards.
CACCGTACCAAACCGGAGGCGTGCCATGCTCGGTGCGCAGCGCCACCGAGTAGCCGGCGACAACGTCGTCACGGCCGGCTGCGAACCGGGGCCGGATGAGCACACCGGCGCGACGTACCCGACGTACAAACTCGCCCTCGTCGATCGACGCGGCCGCCGCAGCACGCACGCTCCGTTCGAGCCGGTGCGCGTCGACCTCGACGGCGCCGGTACGGCGTGCGCGCTCCTGCTCGGCGGGCTTGATGCCCCGCTCCCCCAAGCCGTGCTCACGGCTGCTGAGCTGCTGCAGCCCGTACTCGCGCTCGAGGTCGCGGCACGTGTCCTGCGCCTTCTTGAAGTCGTTGTGGGTGCTCGCCTTGGTGCCGTCCTCGCGCACCAATGAGACCGCGATGTGGACGTGGTCGTTGCCGTTGGTCGAGAGACCGTGGCGGACGGCGACCCACCGGCACTCGGCTTTGCCGCTCGCCTCGGTGAATCCCATCCGGTCCACAAAGTCTTGGGCGATCGCGCCCCACTTCTCATCCGACAGCTGACCCTCGTCGGCACGGAGCGACAGCGAGCAGTGCCACACATCCGCCGGCGTCGTGGTCGAGTGCACCGCGCCCGTCTCCGGGTCGGTGATGCTCTGCGTGCGCGTGACCTCCACGCCGAGCGCGACGCGCGGCTCGTCGAGGTCCTTCGCGATCGCCAGCGCCGTCTCACGATCGAGCACGCCGTAACCGTGCATCGTGACGATGGCGGAGTTGCCGGCGACTAGGTGCTGTTCCTCGTGTTCGTTCGATCGGCCGGGACCGGCCAGGTAGACCATGAGCCCACCCATCCGGCTCCCCCGGGTGATGTTCGGCATCATGAGTCGGCCAGCGTTTCAATCGCCGCCGACAGGCGCGGCACGAGCGACCGGTACTCGGTCACGATCGCCTCGGCCTCGGCCGGGAACGTACCCTCACTGTTCGCGTACTTCGCGAGCTGGTTCGCGTTGTTCGCCAGGTTCGCCAGCAGCCGGCGCACCGCGAAAATCTCCACGATCGCAGCCTTACGATCGGTGTCGGTCTGCACGTGACCGCTCATCGCGGACTCGAACAACAGGCGCGGCACCGTCACGCCACGAACCGCGGCACGGGCGCGCAGCTGCGTGTCCTCCTCCGGAGTAACCGACACCTCGTAGCGCTTGGCACGCTTCGCTTCACCGCGGGCGTTGGCGCGACGAGAACGGCCGAACAGTCGGTTCTCGTTCTGCTCCGACATCGCCCCTCCCCCGTCCTTCTTGCCCAGCGCAGCGAACCCGCCTCCTGGCGGGGACCATACCACCAGTATGCCGGTGCCGGACCAGGCAGTCCAGCACCGCAAGCCAGTTACCCCGCGTAACTGTATAGCTTGCTCCGTCTAGGGCTCCGCCAGAACGGTGCGCAAGCATCCTTGAGGCAGCACCTGGACGGTGCAACATTACGCCTAGTGGAGCGGTTGCGGTCCTGTTAATCTGAGGCTATGAGCGACGTACAACTGGACCCACAGGAAGCCGCCCGCAAGGCGCGGGCCATCATCGAGGCGGAGCAGAACGCGCGCGTGCGCTCCGTGGAAGAACTCGTTTCTGCCACCAACGCCTTCGACGCCGCGGAGCAGGCCGTCAAAGACGCCGCCGCCGCGCACGACAAGGCGTGGAGTGCCGCGCTTGCCGCCGGTTGGACCGAGAAGAACCTGCGCGAGATTGGCGCCCGCGCGCCCGGCCAGTCCGCGCCCCGCGCTCGCAAGCGACGTGCTGCAGCTGCACCGCCCGCCCCGAACATTGAAGGATGAGCCTGCGGCTCCTCAGCTTGTAGAACAGGGCCCGCCGAGCGTCGCTCGGTGGGGCCTGTTCGTGGGGCAACTCCGTTGCCTTTCGGCTAGGTGATGGTACGCACCGTTCCTCTCTGAGCAAGAGCTTTCGCGGCATATCCTCACTCGCTGCGCTCCCTCCGGTATTCCACGGTCTCTTGCTCATTCACCCTCGGCGCTGTTTCGGCAAAAGCGCCGAAAGGCAAATGGGTTGAAATGAGAGAGGGAGCGCGTCATGAGCACGAACGTCACCTTGTACGTGGAGTCCGGATCCGCAACAAGCGACCAAACCAAAGCAGCAATGGACAGTGCCGGCATCGCCTACGAGCTGGTGTTAGTCACGGCCAGCGACTACCCCCTGCAGGCGGTGGGAACCTCGTACGCGGCGGCCCCGGTCACGGTTGCCGATGGGAGCAGCTGGGACGGATACCGGCCCGACCTGATCGCGCGGCTTGCATCCGAGCAGGCGCTCGAGGTCTACCAGGTGCCCGTCGATCCGATGGACGCTCTCTACTGCGAAAGCTGCCAGTGATGAGCGCGGCATACCTTCGCCGGCACCGCGTCAGCGTGCCCGCCAGGCTGCGCTCCTACACACCCAATGAGGCCGCTGCTGAAACCGGCCTAACACTCGACCAGCTACGCCGCATGCGCGAGCGCGGCGAGGGACCGGCCTACGTCACCCTCGGCAGCAGAACCGTCCGCTATCTCCGTGGCGACGTCGACCAATGGCGGCGCGCGACTAATGGGCAGGTGTAGTCGTCTGCAGCTTCTGGGATCGGGGCGTGCCATCCGATATCTTCAAGCGCGTTGATACTCGCTACATCGCGTCAGCGCCTGCGACAACACCACGCACCCGACGGCGCCTTCCCCATCACACCGATGTGTGCTTTTTGCTGGGGAGGAGTCGGCAACTAACTCAAGTCGAATCAGCCGATCTTGCTCAGCAAAAGTTGCATGAGGGTTTCGGCCGGAGTCTTGCCATCAGTGGGGACAGTAACTACCACGTAGGCTCCATATACACCACGCGCGACGTAGATCCTCGTGCGGCTCTGGCCAGAACCAGGGTAGTCATCCGCAGCGACGGACGCATCCCCGAGCCTCGCGTCGTATGGCGCCGAGTCGGCGAGCGAATAAGCCCTTCGGTAATCAATGAAGTCAAGTTGCGTCTTGGCGTCGGCATCGCGGACGACGTTGTAATACAGGTTGTGAGTGTGCGTGGCGTCCGAGTAGCCACAGGCGTCAATCTCGCCCTTCTGCAGGCTGTCCCTGATCGCCTGTATATCTTGAACGCCTAGAAGCGACCGTGCAGCGTCCAAAGTGAGAATCGTGCACGGAGGACTGCCGGCACTGGGGAGTCCCGCGCCTAATGTTGGCTCACCCGCTCGGGTAGCAGTTGGATGTGGCGTAGGCGTTTGGGTCGTTTCAGTCGGGCGGGACCTCGCCGCTGCCTGTGCCGTCGGCTGCGATGCGCAGCCGGTGAGTGCGAGCAAAGCTAGTCCAGCGAATATTGCACTGGCGGCAATCAAGCGCGGTTTTGGGCTGATCATTCTGTTTCCTTCTCTCCCGCTCAACATAGCGGAGCCCCACCGCTCGAAAATCATGGCGCTTTCAACCGGCCGGTGCATTCACCCTTCGGAACGATTGATCCGGAGGTGCGGGTGGTGTTCACGCGTGAGCTGTAGGGCGAACTGCGGAGGGGTGGGCGCCAGGTGAGTCGAGTCGTCTGATCGCGCGGAGTCTCCGCAGCACTCCTCATTCGGTCCACCATTGCGAAGACCTTCAAGGCCGGCCGGGAGCGGCCACACAGCACACGGAGTAATGCACCACAGAGGGCCGCCTCAGCAGCCCCCATGCTGGGGCGTTGGTGCCTACCCATCGCCCCTAAACTCGGAGCATGATTCGACTTTTCCGCCCGATGACCTGCTCCATCGCGGTGGCCCTCAGTATCGCGACGTTGCTCAGCGCATGCAGCGCCTCTCCAGCCAGGACCTCAGGCCCAGATGACCGATCCTCCACGTCGTCACCGCAAACCACAATAGACCCCCGGACCCAGGCACCCGCGCCGGCCGGTGCCGACCTCACCACTCCGTCTGCCGTCACCGCATTCGTCCTGAGTGGAAACGATGCAAGCGCAATTGAAAAATGCAAGTCGATCCTTTCCAGCGCAACCTGGACCCATGGCGCCACGATCACCTTCGCTCAAGCCGGGCAAATGGACCTCGCAATGGGGAACACCGACGAGAGGTTTTCCACCGAAGATCAGCAAGCCACCACGTCTGTGTGTGCGGCGACCGTCCCAAGCGAGCCGACCCCAAATCACAGCGACGTATTTGTCGTCCGCGGCGACGGCAAAACCTTTTTCGATATCGGCGGGATCTAGTGGAGGATGCGGTATCGCTCAGTCGCCCTGGTTGGTCGGAGCCACTGAACTCGCAGGCGTATGCACCGGTCTGTCGCCGGAACTCCATTTATCGAGCACAGCCTTGATTACGCCGGTCGCAAAGGGCTCCTGGGCGCTCAACGGGATTTCCGCATTTCCGATGTCAACAACGACGCTGAGGAAGATGGAAACGCCGTCCGTGTTGACGAAGAATTCGTTGCCGCCTGACTTGTAGCCTTCGAAGTTCTTGTAATGGAAGTTCACGGGTCCAGCCAGCGGGCGTTCCTTGCGGACCTCCACCCAGACAACCCCCTCCTGGCCGTCGGGAGTTCCCAAAGACGCAATCACTGGTGTGACCAAGCAGGACATCACTTTGTCGTCACCGCTATCGTGAACGCCGATGGCCCCAGTAAACGTCGCCCCAGACAGTCCGTCAACGAGAGACGAAGACTGCAACACACTCAACAGCCACGGGCACATGGTCAGCGAGCCGTCACCGCCAGAAGCCGTAGACGGCGACGCCGACGCTGTGCTGGCACTATTCCCCTTAGCGCCCTCCTTACCGCCCGCCTCGATCAGCACCTTCGCGGCGACCACGTCCACCCAACGTTGCGCGTCGCCGTCCGCCACCTTGCCGGTTCCTCTCGGTCTCTCGACTCGCACGACGAACGTTCCGCTTACTGACTCACCCGTGTACTCAAAAATGCTGCGATCGTCCCTGACGCAGATCATCGCGGCCTCATGGACAAGACCTTCACTAACTCGCGGCCTCCGGGACCCCTGCGGACACTGCTGTTTTGAGTTGCTCGAACCGTCAGTCAGAGACTTGTAGATGGCTTCCGTGTTCTTCATGTTGAAGTCGCCATAAATTGCAGCGACCTTTGCCAGTCCGTTCGACCCAGCAGCGCCAGTCTGCGTGCAGGAGGAGCCTGATGCGTTATTGAACTGCTCCCCCTGATGAACCACCGTTTTGGGGAGCGCATCCTGTGCCAAGGGACTCTTAGCGATGCCGCAAAGAGCGGATTCGGTAAGCCCCGGTCGCACCATCCGATTTGCGTCACCGCTCGAGGTGGACGAACAGGCCGTAACCAGGGTTGCAACAACCATCGCGATGATAGCGAGAATGGGAGCACGTCGACCGGGCAGGTGCATCGGGTTGATCCTCTCAACAGCCCTAACGCCCGTCATGCCGAGCGACGTGAGGAGCAGGTAACGACTTCACGATAACGGACAGGCGCAGACGGGCGCTTGCACCCGTTCACGTGTCATGATCACCCCTCGCTGAGTCGTGCGCGCCACAAAGAGCTGAGCATGCAGCGGCGAATCGCGCGCGCACGGACGTCCTCACCGATCGGCTCCGTGGGGAAGCTGCTTACCGCGAGCGCCGTGTCCGTCCTCGGCCATGGAAAGAGCACGCCGGACGGTGGCCGAACCGACGCGGAGAGTCTTGGCGATCGTCTCCCACGTGGCCGGGGTGTTTGCGCGCGCATCTGTCGGGCGGCCTCGATGCGCTCCGGTGTCATCACGGTTGGGCGGCCGCCGACGCGGCCCTGGGCGCGCGCGTACTCCAACCCGAGCCGGGTGTTCTCTCTAATGGTGTCCACGCGGAGCTGCGCGAACACGGCGACGATGCCGAACAGTGCGCGGCCCATCGGGCTTGTGGTGTCGATCACCGGCTCGGTGAGGCTCTTGATATCGACGCCCTTGTCCTCGAGCTCGTGCAACGTCTCGATCAAGATCCGCTCCGTGCCGCCGAGGCGATCCAACCGCCGCACCAGCAGCACGTCCCCAGCCCGGAGGTAGTCCATGCACGCCATCCACTGCGGGCGATCCTTAACCCGGCTGGAGTCGCCGTGATCGACAAACACCCGTCCGGCGCCAGCCGCTTCCAGCTCGGCCTCCTGCGCCTTCGGATTTTGCTCCCGCTTTGACACTCGCGCGTATCCAACGACAGTCATCGGCCCCTCCCCAGATCGGTGTCGTAGCCCAGCGTCTGCGATCGCGCCGCCGAGCCGGCGTCGACGAGACGCCACGCGCCGGTGTGGCGGGGCCGCTCATGCTGGCGAACATCCGCAACTGCTCCAACCGCTCCGGGGTGAGCCGGCCGCCCGGCGTCGCCGGCTGCACGATGCGATCGAACATCGTGTGCAGCCCGGCGAAGTCCTGGCGTTCCATCGCGTCCCGGGATGCCTGGTCGTTCTGGGCGCCGGTGACCTGGCTCCAGTCGAGGTCGTAGCCGGCGCCGGCGGCGACCTGCGTCCAGAAGATCCGTTGTGTTCGCCCGTTCCCCTCGCGGAACGGGTGGAGGTAGTTCACCTGGTCGTAGTGGTGTGCGATCCGGTTGACGAACCGGTCGCGATCGAGGCCGCGCAGTTGTTTGTCGTCCGCGAGCTCCGCGAACGCGAACCCAGCCCCCGACTCCAGCCGGGAGACCGGCATGAAGAACTCCGCCTCCGCATCGGTGCCTTTGCGGATATCGACGGTGCGCAGCTGACCGGCCCAGTCGTAGACGTCCTGGAACAAGTGGCCGTGGATCGCCTGCAGCTGTCGGAGATCCCCGGTGATCTTCACCGGGCGGATGATCAGCTGGATCCGCCGGGCCTCCACCAGGTCGGCCTCGGCGTCGTCGAGGGCGCGCTGATCCGTGATGCCGAGGTTGTTGCGAAGAATGCCCGAGGTGGGCTCGAGGTACGGGTCGACGAACTCAGGCAAGGCCGTAGCGGGCGCGGGTGCGACGCACCAGCTCGTCGGCGTCGAACTCCCCCTCGACGAACGCTGCAGCATCCGCACGGAACTCGGCCGTGGAAGACAGACCCTCCATCTCGGAGCTGTGCGCGGCGTCAGCCACCACACGCTCGGCGGAGCTCGCGCTCGGCGGCGGAGATAGTGCTCGCAGCCTTGACGCTCATCGCTGCCCCTTTCGACCTTTCCATTCTACCAGACCTGATCAAAAACCCCCAGTTAGCGTTTTGAACAGAAGCGGGTTTCGGCAAGGGTTTTGAGCAACACACGATCCGCGAAGTTCCGCACCACGCCCTCGCCAGTCGGCAGACTGCTCGCAAACGATGGCGGTCTCAACCGGTCAACGCGCCGTTCGGGAAGGATTGATCCGGAGGTGCGGGTGGTGTTCACGAGCGAAGTGGAAGAGTAGAGCCGACCGTGTGAACATTCGCAGCCGCTGCTAGCCTCGGCGCACTACTTACCCCGCGCTGGTGAGGGCCTGTGCTTTAGGGTCGGAGCGTGAGCTGGGACGCCCCGCGGTCTGAACGAGCGAGAAGGCACGAACGTCTCGGCACACGGCACTTACTGCCCGCTGTCCGGCTCCCGCTTTGCGCTTCCGCTCTTCGGCAGGACATGCACTAGCTCACCGTCGGTTGAATTAGAGGAGATCCGTGCTCGCCCTGAGCATCCCCAGCCCACCCCCGCAATTGGCACAGTTCCAGATAGGTCCACTGACTGTGCACGCCTATGCGCTGTGCATTCTCGGCGGCATCATCGCCGCGGCCCTGATCACCGCGCGCCGGCTCGGTCGCCGCGGCGTCGACCGAGGAATCGTGCTCGATGTCGTCCTCTGGGCCGTGCCGCTCGGCATCGTATGCGCCCGCTTCTACCACGTGTTCACCCACGTCGGCGATTACTTCTACCCGGGCGCGAACCTCTGGAATGTCTTCGCCATCTGGGACGGCGGCAACGCCCTCTACGGGTCCCTCCTCGGCGGCGCTCTCGGGGTCTACATCGCCTGCCGACGTGCCGGCCTCCGGTTCTGGGCATTCGCCGACGCTCTCGGCCCAGCGCTGCTCGTGGCCCAGTCACTCGGGCGGTTCGGAAACTACTTCAACCACGAACTCTTCGGCCTGCCGACCACCCTCCCGTGGGGACTGCAGATCGAAGCCACCAATCCCAAGTTCCCCGCCGGGATGCCGCCCGGCACATTGTTCCACCCGCTCTTCCTCTACGAGATCATCTGGAACCTCGTCGGTGTCGCCCTGATCCTGCTCCTCGAGCGGCGATTCCGCCTGCAGTGGGGTCGCGTGCTCGCGCTCTACCTCATCTGGTACGGACTCGGCCGCAGCTGGCTCGAAGCGATCCGCATCGACCCGACCAGCGACGGGTGGCTGGGAATCCCCGCGAACGTGTGGGCCTCCTTCGCCGCCGTCGCCGTCGGAATCACCCTGTTCATCGTCCAGACCCGTCGACACCCGGGCGCGGAACCCTCCCCTATCTGCGGCCGCACTCACCGACCTGCAACCCCAGGCGGCCGAACAGGCGACCGCCGAAGCTCAGCGGGGCTGACCGGCAGCCGCCGCCACGGAATCGGTGCAACTGCTGACTTCGGTGCCCCGGCAAGAAGCTCGGGGCCGAGGCGGGATAGCGTGGGCGGGTGCGAAGACTGAGGCGTTCGTGGACATTGCAGGCCTGAGGCTGCTGGTGGCGGTCGCCCGGACGGGTAGCATCTCCTCCGCAGCCCGCGAAGCCGGCGTCACGCAACAGGCGGCCTCGATGCGGCTCGCGGCGCTGGAACTGGATCTGGGCGCGGCTCTACTCGTGCGCAGCAGTCGGGGCGCGCATCCGACCGAGACGGGCGCCCTCATCGTGGAGTGGGCCGCCGACCTCCTGGACGCCACGGAACGGTTCGGCGCCTCCGTCGCCTCCCTGCGCCAGACGACGGACGACACGCTGCGTATCGCCGCCAGCATGACGATCGCGGAGCATCTCGCGCCGCGCTGGCTCACGGCGCTGAGTGCCGGCGGGCGGGGACCGCGCATCGAGTTGACGGCCGCGAACAGCGAAGCGGTCCTCCTGGCCGTCCGCAACGCCGCGGCGTCGATCGGGTTCATCGAGACGCCGGATGTACCCACCGATCTGGGCACTGTGGAGTTCGCGTCAGATGAACTGGTCGTCGTCGTCGGACGCACCCATGCGTGGGCGCGACGGGCGCGCGGCATCTCGGCGGAGGAGCTCGCCCGCACTCCGCTGGTCTCCCGCGAACGCGGCTCGGGGACCCGTCTCGCATTGGAGCGCGCGCTGACGGATGCCGGTCATCCGCCGGTTCGACCGGCGCTGGAGCTCTCCTCCACCAGTGCGATCCGCGCCACCGCTGCGGCGGGCGACCACCCAGCCGTGCTTAGCATCCTGGCCGTGCGGGAGCAGGTCGCCACCGGGACCCTCGTCAAAGTCCCGATCCGGCAGTTGCGCATCACCCGGCCGCTGACCGCGGTGTGGCGGCGCAGCGGGTCGGGCGTGCCCGCGAGCGCACGTCCGCTGCTGGAGGTCGTGCACGCGATCTCGTGACGGCGGTCAGAGCTGCCCGGTAACGGCGAGCACTCCCAGGCTGGTGACGGTGACGAGCGTCGACAGCACGGCGCCCAGCACCAGCGGCCGCCAACCGGCGCGACGGATCGCCCCCACATCGGTGGACAGGCCGATCCCGCCGAGCGCCACCGCTACCAGGAACACGCTCGCCGTCACGAGCCCTTCGTGCAGGTCGGCGGGAACCGCGATGAGCGTATTGGCTGTGGCGACGACGAGGAATCCGACGAGGAACCAGGGGATGAGACTGATCAACCGCCGCGCGGTCAGCGGAGCGCCGGCCTTCGTCCGCCGGTGCTCGACCACGGCGAGCGTGATGCTGATCGGGACGATCATAAGCGTGCGCACGAGCTTGATGACGACGGCGTATCCGAGCGCGGAGGTCGCGAACAGGCTCGCGGCGGCGACCACCGAGCTGGTGTCGTTCACCGCGGTGCCCGCGAACAGACCGAATGCGTGGGTGCTCATCCCCAGCGCATGCCCGATGAGAGGGAACACCAGCACGGCGACCGCATTGAACAGGAAGATCGTCGAGACCGCGTAGGCGATCTCGGAGCTCGCGGCGCCGATGATCGGAGAGATCGCCGCGATCGCCGACGCGCCGCAGATCCCGGTCCCGACACCGATCAGGGTGCGTTCCCGGCGCGGAATGCGCAGAGCCCGGCCGACGCCCCACGCGGCGAGGAGGCACACCGCCAGTGTGGAGAGCATTACGGGAAGGGACTGCACACCCACGACGAGCACGCTCGACAACGAGAGCTGGACGCCCAACAGGACGACCGCGAGTTGGAGCACGAACTTCCCGGAGAAGCCGATGCCTGGCACGAGCCGGGCGCCTGGCCGGCGAATCAGGCTCACCGCGATTCCGATGACGAGGGCCGGGAGGGCGCTGCCGACCGCTGGCACCACGCGCGAGACACCGGTGGCGGCCAGCGCAATCAGAACGGTCAGCCCAACACCGGGCGCGACCTCGGCTCCCCGGGCAGCGATCCTTCTCGGCAGAGTCCGGACGGGAGAGAGTTCCATGCTTCGACCGTGACGGATCTGCCCGAAACGGGCTAGATCGAGCCGGTTGTGGCGTCACAAGCAGCGCTTGTGACGCCACCTCATCACGCCGATTTGACCGGTACGGGCGTAGCCAGCGATGTGCCGGCCACCCAGGTGCGGTAGCCCCCGTCGAGGTTGACGACGTCGAAACCGTGCTGGTCGAGGATGCGCGCGGCGGTGTGACCGCGCTGGCCCACCTGGCAGTGCACCACGATCGGGCCGGCCGGCAGCTCGCCGAGCCGGTCGCGCAGCTCGTCGACTGGGATGTTCACAGCGCCGGGGATCGAGCCGGCCGCATGCTCACCGGCCGTGCGCACATCGACCAGGGTGGCGCCCGCGGCCAGCGCGGCGCCGAGCTCGTGCCACTGCAGGGAGCGGGTGGTCCCGTTGCGGAGGTTGTCGGCGACGTAGCCGAGCTGGTTGATCGGGTCCTTCGCCGACCCGAACTGAGGCGCATACGCCAGCTCGAGACGCATCAGACCGGAGGCGGTGATCCCGCCCGCCATGGCGACCGCGATCACGTCGATACGCTTATCGACACCCTCGCCGCCGACGATCTGCGCACCCAGGATCGCATCCGTCGCAGGGTCCACGAGCAGCTTCATCGACATGGACTGGGCACCCGGGTAGTAGGTGGCGTGCGAGGCAGGATGCGTGTGGATGACTCGGTGCGCCCGCCCAGCAGCGGTGAGCTGCCGTTCCCCCAGCCGACCTTCGCCGCGACGGCGTCGAAGACTTTCACGATCGCGGTGCCGAGGGCGGGCGTGTTGTGCTCCTCGCGGCCGGCGATGACGTCGGCTACGGATCGGCCGTGACGGTTGGCGAGCCCGGCCATGGTCACGAGCGCCTCTGCGCCGCTGAGCGCATCCACCTTCTCGACGCCATCACCGACGGCGAAGATGTGCTCGACACTGGTGCGGTTGCGGGCATCGACCGCGATCCCGCCCGTCGACCCCAGCCACAGACCGGCCGAGCGCGCCAGGTCCACGCTCGGCACCACACCAGACGCGTCGATGATGAAGTCCGGCCGAACCGTCGCGCCGTCGCTGAGCAGCACCACCCCCGCCTCGACCGTGTCGATCGTGACGGAGGTGCGCACGTCGACGCCGTGGCTACGCAGCTGCGCCTCAACGGGCGCAACCATCTCCACGTCGAGCGGGCTCAGGATGTGTGGGCCGCGCTGGATGAGCGTGACGTGGATGCCGCGCCGCACCAGGTTCTCGACGGCCTCGAGGCCGATGAAGCCGGCGCCGACGACCAAGGCGGAAGGGTTGTCCGCTGCCGCGTCCACCAGCACGCCGATCGCGTCGACGTCCTCCACCGTGCGGAGGGTGTGCGTCGGGATGCCGGGATGCCCCGCGGCCTCCCGTGCAGATGCTCCGACGGCGAGGATCAGCTCGTCATAGCTCTCGGTCATGGTCTCGCCCGCGGCGAGGTCGAACACAGAGACAGTGCGCGCGACCGGGTCGATCGCGAGGACCTCGTGGCCGGTGCGCACATCGAGCCGGAACCGGGCCGCCAACGACTGCGGGGTCTGCAGCAGGAGCGATGACCGATCGGTGATCACTCCGCCGACGTAATAGGGCAGCCCGCAGTTCGCATACGAGACGTACGGGCCGCGCTCGAACACCACGATCTCCGCAGTCTCGTCGAGCCGGCGCAATCGCGTCGCGGCCGACATTCCTCCGGCGACTCCGCCAACGATCACGGTCTTCATCCTGTGCACCTCCCGAGGGCGGTTTGGTGATACCCTCCCCGGTATCGTACTATACGGAGGGGGTATACAGAACCAGCCCTCTACCGGACCCGAGAAAGAGAGTTCCAACCCATGTGCTACCCCGCCACCTGCAAAGTCTGCGGCAAGACGACCTGGAGCGGCTGCGGCCAGCACGTCGCCGACGTTCGCCGGCGCGTGCCCGCGAATCAGTGGTGCAACGGCACCCACACCGACGCCGAGAAGGCTGCCGCCTCCGGTGGCGGGTTCTTCGGCCGGCTCTTCGGACGCAGCTGACCATGAGCACCGTCACCCTCACCGCCGACACGCTCAAGGGCCAGATCGAGCGGAACGACATCGTCCTGATCGACTTCTGGGCGGCCTGGTGCGGCCCCTGCCGCATGTTCGCCCCCGTCTTCGAGACCGCCTCCGAACAGCACCCGGACATCGTCTTCGGCAAAGTCGACACCGAGACCGAGCAGGAACTCGCCGCGGCCGCCGGGATCACCTCGATCCCCACCCTCATGGCCTTCCGCGACGGGGTCCTCGTCTTCTCCCAGCCCGGAGCCCTCGCCGCCCGCGACCTCGAGGATCTGATCGGCCAAATCCGCGCCATCGATCCAGCTGAACTCACCGCCGCCAAGGCACGCACCTGACCCGAAGAGATACCCTGGCGGGTACCCACGACGCCCCCTCGGCGCCATCGAGAAAGTAGAACATACCGTGGCCACCACCACCGCCTCTGACATCAAGCCCGTGCTCAATCGGCTCCGCCGCGCGCAGGGCCAGCTCAACGCCGTCATCGCCGCCGTCGAGAACGGCGGCAAATGCCGCGACGTCGTCATCCAGCTCGCCGCAGTCTCCAGTGCGCTCGACAAAGCCGGCTTCCAGATCATCTCCACCGCCATGCAGAAATGCATCACCGACCCCGACGACACCTCCGACCCCATGACGGTCGAAGAGCTGCAAAAACTCTTTCTGACTTTGGCATGAAGACAGTGAACGAGGCACCGACGGCTGGTGTGGTCATCCACCTAAACGAGGCCGATCCGATCAAGCACGGCGCTGTCCTGCGGAACATCCGCAACCTCATGGACGCGCTTGGACCGGGAACCGATCTTGAACTCGTCGTCCACGGGCCGGGAATCAGCATCGTCCTACCAGATAGCCCGCACCGCGAGACCCTCCGCGCCCTCCAACACGGCGGGCTCATCGTCGACGCCTGCCAGAACACCCTCCGAAGCATGGAAATCGGCCCTGAACAACTCGTGCCGGACTCCGTTATCGTTCCGTCGGGAATCGCTCATCTCGTGATCCGACAGCGCAAAGGCTGGGCGTACTTGCGGCCGTAATGCCGTCGCGTCCATTCGTCACTTGCGTTTCGCAGGCTATTCAGGTGGCACGACTCGCTTGGCGCTGCGGCGATGCCCGGGTAGTACCGCTGACCACCGAGGGAAGCCTACCGAAAACGATCGTTTTTGAAGCGTCCGCGATCGCCTGAGGATTGAGGGCGGCTCCTGACGGGTCATTGGCACCAGAAAGGGGTGAACATTGTCGCCCCGCGCGCCAATAAGCTCCTCAAATGATCCTCCGCCCCCTCTACACCGCAGCGCTTGCCGCGTTGCTCGTGACCGGCCTAGCCGGCTGCGTGACGATCAACGTTCCGCCGCCAACCCACAGCGAAGACCCCGCAGCGTCGACCCCCGTCGCCCAGCCGACCGAAGACGTGTCCGGGGCACTAAGCGCTCTGGCTTCGGCGATCGGCGCGTTAGCGAAATCGTCAGGACCCGCGCCGACCGCTGAGGACTGCTCGTACACAACGTACGTGATCGGACCGCTCGCGAACGCTACACCGGCTGAGCGGTGGCGCGGAACCTACGAGACGATCACGAACAACATGCGCACCATCGCTGCCCTTTGCGCCGCCGACCCCGCCAGCGCTGACGCCGTGAACCTGGCGCGCCTCACACGGCCGAATGTCGTGACCATCCTCAACGAGGAGCAGTACAACGGGCAAACCACCTGGGGCTAGCCGCTAACTAACTAGAGGTGCGATCAGCCATTCGGGGGTTATCCAGTCGTTTTCGGGCTTCCTCGTGACGATCGACTGGAGTGGCGTCAATGACTCTCCGCACCATGAGTTCCAGAAATCGCGACGGTTGGAGTGCCGGCGGCACCGCGTCGTGACGGATGGTTACGCGCGGCAGGTTGTCAAGCGCTTCGTCGATAGCCGAGGCGGGAACTTCTTCAGCCTCGTCTTCGTTCTCGTCTGGTTCGAGGCCGGCGGCCGCGAGTGGGTTCTCGGTGTCGTCCTCATCCAGGTCGCCCGCGGCGGGCACTTCAGAGCCGTACTCGATCATGATGAGAGCGACTGCGTGATAGGCGTCGTCTTCCCGACCGAGCTTTTGAAGGAGGTCGATCAGCCACCTCGCCTTTTTTGCTTCCTCAGTCAGGATTGTTGAGCGCAGACCGTAGACGAAGCCGAGAGCAGCGAGGGGGTGCCTGAGCCGGAGGTTCTTCGCGTCGCCGTAGCTTTCCTCTACCCGGTTCGCGGCGTTCTTGCCGAAGCTGGAGTCCATGCGCTTAGTACTGATCAGCAGCTCGGGCCCGGTGTCCCAGTCCGACATGACGACGTCGACCTGCTTGAGGTAGTTCTTCCCCAGGATGTTCGCTGAAGCCGAGACAACACCCTTCATCGGTGTGGGCTTTGCGAGGCGGGCGACGAGCTGCGCGCGTTCCTTACCTTTCAAGCTTTGAAGCAGGTTCGCGATCGCCGTCGGCAGGATTCGAGGATGTTCGGCGCGTGGCCACGTTGCGTTCCGATCGAAACCGGCACGGCGCAGCTCGTAAGAGACCCACACGTCCAGAGCCAAAGCAGGGACACCGGAGGTTGTCGGTGCCTCCAAGTACAGAGGGACCCCGAGAAGCTTTTCAAGGACGTCATAGTCGGGGTCGTAGCGGACTTCACCGTCGGCCCCTTGGGCCCAGGGATTGGTGTGGATGCCGCCAGGAGCCGCGTCGGAGCAGATCCGGTCAAAGACCGCCCATGCTTTGGACCGGGCGGATTGTTCAGCGGCCACTTTCTGCCCTTGCTACTCGTCGTGAGGTCATCGTCTGGTGTGCCCGGCGCACGACGTCGACGTCATGATCCGTCAGCTCTGCGGAGTCCAATAGGAGGGCCTGGTCGACAACTTGGACGGCTTCGAGCAGTTCACCCGTGCGTAGAAGTCGGGCCACACGCGGCTTGATGGCGCGAAGCGCGTCCGCGCGCGCTGTCACAAGGCTGGGCGAGGGCATGGCCCAGACGTCTGCTTCGCGGGGTTCGATCTTCAGAATGCCGCCGCCGTAGGAGCGGCCCACCATTTCCGCGTTCAGCAGCGTCACCGAGTTCAGGCTGGCGAGCGGCAGTAGCTCGCGGCCGAGCTCCCTGTGCTCGGCCGAGAGGTAGACACCGTGTACTGAATTGAGGTGCAGCGCGCCGGCCTCATTGGTCGTCAGTCGAGGCGTGTCGGCGTTCATGCACGTCAGGAGCAAGTCAGCCGGCGGAAGGAGGGCACTTGGTACCAAGTGCGTCGGACGCGGCACTTGTACGCCTGGTCGACGCCAGCGGTGTGGCCGGCCTTGATGTACTCCTCAGCAGCCGCAGAGGGGGTATCCCCGGGGCGGAACAGCCAGGTCGCCTTGCCGGCGTTGCCGAGGTCGGTCATGTTGTGCCGGGTGAGGGAAAGCCCACGAAGATGTGAGCTGCCCGGAGGAGACAACCGTAGAAGATCGGCTCGGCTCAGGCCGAGTTCTTTCACGCGGGCCGGTGACAGGGCGAAGTATCCGTTGTTACCCGTCACCATCCCCAGGGTCGTGTCGCCCCATTCTTCGAGCACATCAAATGCCCCCGACTCACGCAGCTCCCGCAGAGGTCGAAGTGCTTCCGCACCGATCAGCAGGCCAGTCCATTTGTCCGCCGGGGTCTTGGGCGACCAGGTGAGGGGCACACCGAGCGTTTCGAGGGCTTCAGCGTCGCGGGCTTCGTGGATGGTGGCGTGATTCGCGGGGCCCTCATCGAAGCCGTCCGCGAGAAGGAGGACGACGTCCGCCTCAGCTTCGGGAAAGACGCGCTCGGTGAACAGCACCAACTCGACACTTCTGAACCGGTCGAAGAGGAACTGCCGGACTGGGGCTGCGTAGTTCACGCTCAATAGCTCTGCAGGTAGCACCAACCCCATGCGGCCCCCGGGGCGCAGAAACAGGGCCGACTGAATGGTGAATGCGGCCCAGCTCGACGCGAGCCCGCTCAGAGCCACCCCGGCTTTGAGCGCTGCTGCGCGTGAACGGCTGCGGGCTTCGCCGGTGAAGTCTTGGTACCGGATATAGGGAGGGTTCCCGATTACCGCGTCGTACCGGGGGGCAGGATCGACCAAGAAAAAGTCGCTGTGGGTGATGTTGGGAGCACCGCCAGCGTCGGTGATGCGTTCGCGCGCGACGCGAGCGCTGTGCTCATGGATCTCGACACCGGCAACGGTGGAGCCGCCACACCCAGTTCGACCAGCCGGCGTACCGCCTCGACGAGGAATGCAGCATCACCCGCCGAGGGCTCCATCACCTGATCGGCAGGCGTGCGGACCGCCCACTCGGCGATGAACCGGGTTAACGGCTGCGGCGTGAAGAATGCGCCCCGCGCTTTGCGCAGCTCCGACGTGTCAGAGACATCAAGCAGGGACACGGAACTCACCCTCCCATTGTTTAGCATCCCAATGACAACCGCCGACGACTCTCCCAAGTCAACTGGTTAACCCGCCCCGCGGGCGGTATCGGCGAGCATTGCACTACGGCTGCGGCCGGTTCGCGGGTCGAGACCGGCCCGCCATCGTTCGCGCTGCTCTTCGGGAGTGATGATCGTGCCATCGGGGGCCGTCGCCGGCGCGAGGAAGTTAGGCATCCCGAGCGCCAGTGCACACGCATCGAGCGCCTGACGCAGCTGGTCGTAGTAGCCGAGCGGCCACCGGTCGCTGCGCTTGAGCACCCAGTGGTCGACGCGGTACATCATCAGCGTTTCGTGAGTGTCGGAGCGAGTCGCCGGCGCGTACTCGATCTGGAACTCGATACGGTTCACAGCGTCGTCGAGGACAAGCCAGACCTTCTCCCCCGCGTG
Organism: Leifsonia sp. P73; assembly: GCF_051059105.1. Lineage (NCBI taxonomy): Bacteria > Bacillati > Actinomycetota > Actinomycetes > Micrococcales > Microbacteriaceae > Leifsonia > Leifsonia sp. P73. The sequence goes on along the minus strand of NZ_CP194933.1, from coordinate 42,354 downwards.
CAGCGTTTTCACGTTTCCAACCTCCCACAACATTCGAACATAGTTTCGAATTGTGATGCAATGGGGTGGGCGGATTCATGTCATCGTCGCAACGCGCTGATTCTGTTTCGTGGTCAAGAGTAGCTCGTTGTAGACCTCGGCCGGAGTTCGCCATCCGAGAGCCTTGCGTGGTCGCGTATTGAGCTCTCGGGCAACAAACTCAAGGTCTTCCGGCGAATGACGAGACAGATCGGTGCCCTTGGGGAAGTACTGCCTGAGAAGTCCGTTCGTATTTTCGTTCGAACCTCGTTGCCAAGGTGACCTTGGGTCGCAGAAGTAGACTTGAGTGCCAGTTTGGAGAGTGACCTTCGCATGATCGCGCATCTCAGTTCCCCGGTCCCAGGTCAGCGATCTCCGCAGTCGGCGCGGGATCTTGTTGAGCGTGCGAACGAGCGCGGCCGCTACGGCGTCGGCTTTCTTCGACTCGGGAAGGTGGACGAGGACGCAGTAGCGGCTGGTGCGCTCGACGAGGGTGCCGATGTGGCTGCGCGTGTCGGGTCCAACGATCAGGTCGCCCTCCCAGTGGCCGGGGATCAACCGGGTGGCGACCTCGAGCGGGCGCTGCCCGATCGGGATCAGATCAGGGATACCGCGGAAGACGTGCCGGTTGAGCGCGGCCTGCCGACGGGGTCGGCGCATCTGCTTGCCGCTGCGCAGACGCGGAGCTCGCTTCAGCCGGAGGGATCCCTTGGCCTGCCGGTAGAGGCCGCGGTAGATGGTCTCGTGGCTGACCCGCATCGACTCATCCGCCGGGAAGAGGACAGGGAGCCGCGCGCTGATCTGCTCGGGCGACCAGCGGCGGTCCAGCTGTTCCTCCACGAACCGGCGCAGCTGCGGATTGGTCGCCAGTTTGCTCGGCTGTGGCCGCGGTGCTCGTCCCTCAGCCATCAGCTGCGCCTGGCCGGCGTGATACCGCGGCATCCAGTGCCGGCGGTTGCGTCGCATCTCTCGGCTGATCGTCGACGGCGCCCGGCCCAGCATCGCGGCGATCGCACGGATCGACATGCCTTGCCGGTCGGCCACCATGATGGACGCACGTTCGACTGGAGAGAGGTATCGACCCGATGGAGCTTTCAGCAAGTGCGGTGGTGCCACCCCGCCAGCATGCCGCAACCATCGCCTGGCGGTCTCCGCGTTCACATCGACCGACGCCGCGGCCTTCTCACTCGAACCGCCCTCGGAGATGGTCGTCCAGAACGTGTGCCGGTGGTGTCGAAGCTTGAACATTCATCCCTCAGATCGTCCTCAGCGTTGCAACGACGCTCTGAGATCGCCGGTGACACCGAGCATCTGGAGGTCCTGGTCATGAGCATCGCGCCCGCGGCAGACATTGTTCACCTCTGGATGGAGCAGGGAGCCCCGGTCCGCCTGGTGTGGGCCGGCCACCGGTACCGAGCTGTCAGCGCTGAAACTATCCGCTCGAGGGTTGACCACGACGCGCTCACTCACCCCGCGGAGCGCCTGGTCAGCTGGTCCGTGATCGGTCGGAGCGAGCGGGATCCCGCGGACGTGCGCCTGTTCCAGCTGCAGCGCCAGGGCGCCGGCTGGATCCTGGTTGACGTCGACCCGGCCTGAACTCGTGGGCACGAACAAACGCCACGACGTCTATTCGGCGCCGCTGGCGGAGATTGCCAAGGCCGCGGAGCGGCAGCCGCGGCCAATCAGCCTTCCAGACGAGATGGTGCGCGCGAGTGGCCGCCGGCGAGACGAACCCCAGCCGGTCCCGGTCAAGGCTCACGTGCCGGTCCAAGTTGCCTACACCGATGTGCAGCTCGTCGACGCGGAAGCGATCGCCTGGACCACTGGCGGGCTGGTGCTGATCCGTTACGTCCCCGAAGGCGCTCGCACTCCCGTCTATGTCTGGGTAGCGGGGAACTTCGTTCACCGGAAGTGACCCACCTGGGAAACAAGAAAGCCCCGGCCGGGAGAGAGCGGCCGGGGCTTGGTTCTTGTGGGACGTGGCGTCGGGAGAGTCGGCGTCGATTGCCCCTACTCGCGGTCCTGCAGCGGCGGCAGGTAGTCGCCGGTGCCGGGTTGCCGGATCGGCACGTCCCATGGGGCGAGCGACGCCGGCTGGTGTTCGTTCTTCGTGCGGTGCTCGAGCACGGCCATGTAGTGCAGGTGGCGGTCGACAATGTGGACGATTGTGCCGTCCATCGCGATCAGCATGCGCTCCAGGTCGTGCTCGGCGTCTTCAATCTGGCGCAGGAGCTCGTCTCGTTCCCGCAGTGCAGCGCGAACGCCGTGCACGTACAGCGCAAGGCCCTTCTGGGTGAGACGGTCCAGTCGCACTCGCCGGACCGGCCGTTCGAGATCCTTGCCACCGAACTCCGGTGGTGCGGGATGGAAGTCCATCACACCCTCCTGCTGTGGTTCGGGCCCGTCGTCGACGAAGGCGCGGTGGTAGTAGTACGCCGCTTCTTGGCGGAGCTCGTGCAGCTCGACGTACAGGTTCGCGAAGCTCTCGCGTGTGTCCTGGATACCTCCGGCGATGATTTCTGCCGGCGTGAACGCGGTCATGGGGATGCCCCGCTCAGGCACATCGAAGGGGGCGCACGCAACGCGTGCGTCCCTGCGTCTTGTCTGCCGTCACTGGCAGGAGTCGCATTGAAGGTCCTCCATCGGGTCGATCGGGACGATGTAGGGCTCGGGTGCAGCCTGGTAGTGCTGGTCCCCCGGCTCGTCACCGTGTGCGTGTGCGTCCAGCCACATATCGGCTGCTGCAGGCTCTCCCAACGCCCGGAGGATCCCGGCCAGCGCTTCGGCCTCTCGGCATCCCAGCATCGTGGCGACGTCGTGTGCGAGGGTCACGTCGGAAAAGACCCCACAGAACCGGGTGACGTCATCGGTGTCCGTGATGAGCGTGCTCATCGTTCTCTTCTCTCTCTCAACCAACCGTTTTTCTTTGCCTTCCGGCGAGAGAAATCGATAGTGAGCGGGAGCACCGAGAGTGCCGGGTCGTGGAATACCGGAGGGAGCGCAGCGAGTGAGGATATGCCGCGAAAGCCCGGAACGGCAGGCGCGGGCCGAGCTACGGTGATCGGCCGGAAAGGTCAAAGAAAACAGAGCATTCTCAGTGCCGCGCAGCGGCTCCGTCGGCGGGCGGCCTCCGTGCCGTCGCGCCCCGCTGTAGACCGCTCCCCCGTGCATACAGTCCCCCGAACGGTCACTATATGCAAAACGGATCCGCGACGCGGCCTACACCGCAGTGCCCGGGTGACGTCTTCGGCATGGGGCCGCCCCGCCAAGGCACGGATCGCATACAGTGCATAAATAGCACTATTGCCGCCATTAGCGCCAATGCTTCTAATAGTGGGAATCGCACCATTAGGGCCATCCGCTCTATTAGTGCTATTGGCGCCAATCGTTCTATTGGCTCCAGGCGTGTCATTGCCGCTAATGGAGCTATTTTGCCGGAGACTTGTCATGTGAACGGGAGAGTGAAGATGCCTGCAGGACCTCTAAGCGCCAACGAGCGCGCTGCGCTTAACCGCACCATCGCAGTAATCAACAGCAAAGGTGGCGTATTGAAAACGTCGATCTCTGCGAACGTCGCCGGCTATCTGGCTTCCAGCGGCTTCCGTGTGCTTCTTGTCGATCTTGACCCTCAGGGGAACTTGGCCGAAGACCTGGGATACACGGGCCAGGAAACCGACGATGAGGGGGAGTCGTTCGCTCGAGCGCTCATGCTTGGCGAGCAGGTTGGTCCCGTGACCGCCGTCAGGCAGAACCTTGATGTGCTTGTCGGGGGACCTCGCCTGGACGAGGCAGTCGCGGTTCTCGGGGTAAAAGCGAGCAAAGACCCCGATGGTGCAAAGCTCTCACTGGCTCGCCTCTTGGCTCCTATCGCGCCGAACTACGACATCATCTTGTTGGACTGTCCGCCAGGGGATGAGACGCTCCAGTCCGCTGCCGTTGCGGCCGCGCGGTACGCGCTGGTGCCGATCAAGTCGGATGCGTCTAGCCGGAAGGGTATGGCTGGTGTCGCCGCTCGCCTTGAGGGCGTTCTGACGTTGAACCCCAGCATTGATCTCCTTGGGGTTGTGCTTGTTGCCACGGGTAAGGGCGCCACAGCGATTCAGGCTGAGGCCCGCACCCATGTGAGCAACCTCTTCAACAGCGATCCTGACGTTCTTTTCAGCAGCACGATTCGTCATTCTGAGGCCGTCGCCCAGGCAACGCGCGAGCGCGGACTTCTGGTCTATGAACTCGATGAGAGTGTCAAGCGGGCACCGAAGTGGTACCAGGTGCTTCGCGGCGAAGCGACAGCGTCGCAGCTCGCACCGCGCACAGCAGGCTCAGTCGCTGACGACTACTTCAACTTGAGCCAAGAGATCGTTTCGCGGATCACCGCGGCCGAACAGGAGGAGGCGCAGTCCGCATGAGCGACGTTGACAGCCCACGCCGAATTGAGGGCCTTACTCCTCGACGTCAGTTGGATCTCAGCCTGCTCCAGCGGAAGAATCGCGAACAGCCCGCGGTGGACGAGCCCGCGGTCGAGGTGCCGAAGCAAACGACCAAAGGGCAGGAGGGGAGCTCGGATTCGGGAGTGAGCAGCTCGAAATCCCGTCCTCGTGCCACCCGTCATAGCGCTCAAGGCCGCACGTCAACATCCTTAGAGGCGGCTGCTCAGGCGAGCTCGAAGGATACGGCCCGGATCTCGTTCTATGTTCCTGATGACTTGAGTCGACGAGCTAAAGCCGCCTTCCGTGCGACCGCATTCCAGGCAGGCGATCGCACATGGTCAGCATTCCTCGTGCGAGCGCTGGAGTCTGAAGTGAATCGCCGTGAGTCGGAGTACAACGCGGGTGAGCGTTTCGAGGATTCAGGCAAAAACCTGCCTGCCGGCCGGCCGTTGGCGTAGCACCTTCAGGCAGCGACGAAGTTCAGCCGGCGGCTCGCTCGAAAAGACCGGCGAAGAGGATCCTGTCGGGTTAGCCTCCGCGCCGACTGCGGGTGCGGGTGCGGGTGCGGGTGCGGGTGCGGGGGAGTGTGAGGGGCGCCGGCTCCCTCACGACCGGCGGCGCACCATTCGGCTGGAGGTTGTGGTGGCTGTCACGTCGTCGTGGTCGCCTTCCCAGAAGTGATCCAGGGCGGCGCGGATCATGCTGGCCGCGACACTTTCGGTATCGATGCCCCGTCCCGCTCGCTCGGGGTAGCGCAGTGTGACGGTGAGGGAATGTGTCGGCGCGGCGTGGTCGATTCCGTCGCTCGGCTCGTCGTCGGCGTATTGGTAGGTCCACGCGAATCCGACTGCACCCTCGGGGCCCTCACCGTTGCGCTCGAATGCGGCGCGGTGCTCGTCGTCTCCCGGGTGCGGAGCGCGCGTGCAGTGCCATTCGAGGCCGCCGACGTCGTAGGTGGTGTTTCCGCATTGCTGGCCGGTGGGGCTGAGGCCCGCGTCGGGCGCGGCGGGGTCGAGCTGCTGTGAGTTGAGAGCGGCGGGCCGCTCGTACGTGATGATCATGGGGTTTCCTTCTGGTTGGTGGGGAGGGCCGCTCGAGAGCGGCCCTCCCCCAGGTGTCAGGCGGCGTCTTCGGTGTCGTCGCCCTCATCGGCGGGGTCGAGGATTCCGGCGATTTGGTGAGCGGCGCGGAGGACGCGGGCAGCGGTGGACTTGATCAGGTCGGTATCCGCGCCCGACCATCCGGCGATGTAACCGACGCTGTAGGCGCTGGTGTCGAATCCGATCAGGCCGGCGACGACGTAGGCGACGCTCTCGGCCTCGGTCTCCATCAGTCCGCGGTGCTCGACGTACTCGGCCAAGTCCTCGGTGTGGCCCAGGATGACGTGCGCGGTCTCGTGAATCAGGGTCTTAGCCATGTGCTCGGGGCTGAGGTCGGCGCGGACAACGACGACCATTTCCTCAGGGTCGGTGTAGCCGTTCCTGGGGCCCTGGATCGGTCGGAGCTCGACGGTCCAACCTTCCTCGACGAGGTAGGCGGAAAGGGCGTCGACGATGCCGAAATCATCCCCTCCGGTGAGCTGTGCCGTGAGGGTTCCCGCGTCCTGGGCGCCGTCCACCAGGTCGGTCTGTCCGATATCGAACACGGAGAGGATGGGGAAGCGGGCGACCCGCATTTCTACCTCGTCGCCGTTCTCGTCCTCCGCGGTGATCTTCTTCGTGCTGTAGCCGAAGATCCGGATAGCCTTCTCGCCCTTGCGCACCTGGCGGCCGAGCGACTGCCATTTCCGGAAGCCTGCGACCTGGGATGCCTCGGGCATCTGGGAGAGGATCAGCAGGAGGTTGTTCAGCGAGTAGGCATGGAACGCTTTCGCGAAGTCGAGGAACGCCCGCCACTGGTCGGAGTCGCGCAGCTGCTTCACCTGGTCGCTGATCGAGTTGTGTAGGGCTTCTGCCTGAGCCTTCTTCTCTTCACTGGTCTTGCCGGGTCGACGGGTCTTGGTCACGATTCTCTCCCTGCGTGGACAACTGTTTTTTGTGCCTTCCGGCGAGAGAAATCGATAGAGAGCGGGAGTGCCGGAGCCCCGGGTCGTGGAATACCGCAGGCGAGCGCAGCGAGCGAGGATATGCCGCGAAAGCCCGGGGCGCAGGCGCGGAGCGAACTACGATGACCAGCCGGAAAGGTCACAAAAGACGTCCAAATAGAGGAGTGCCGCGTAGCGGCTCCGCTGCGACCAGTCAGGGCGGCGGCTGCGTCGCCGCGCAATTTGTGCCCCTCGGGCGCTGCCCCACATCACTTTCAGTCCGATACCAGAGTGATATCACTTCAGGTGCAGGGCCGGCCTCCGTGCCGGGCCGGGAGGGAGCGGCCCCGGGCAGCAGCCGGGGGAGCGACCCGGGCCGTGTGAGCGGCGGGTGTGGGGGACACCCGCCGCTCGTTCACTCACTAGCCGTCGAGGTCAGGGTCGTCCTCGCTGTCAGCGAGGGGCGCGTTATTCGTCCCTGCGTGGTCGATGACGATCTGCTCGACTTCTGAGAGAGCGTATCCCCAGGCGGCGAGCTGGGAAAGGTACGCGGCTTTGGTCGCTTCGGGGTATCGCCATGTGTTCTTGCTGGTTGCGGATTCGATGCCGCCGAGCACCACAGCGAGGCTGACATGCTGCGCCTTGGTGGGGGACTGCTCGACGTGAGCGGCGAGCTTGTCGTCGTAGTAGCCTCCGCGCTCGATGCCGAGCAGCAGGTGGGCCAGCTCGTTTCCCGATGCGGCAGCGGCCCCCACGTCGCGGCGGTGGGTTGTGAGGCCCTGGGCGATCACCTTCGCGGCGTCCTTCGGCAGCGACTTGCGGGTCAGGAGCTCCGTGAGCCATTCGCGGCGCACAGTTTCCGCGGATGCCCACGCCTTGTTGTTGGCGATCAGCGTGCGCCGTTCGGCTTTCTGCTCGTCGGACATTGGGCCGCTGGTGGATCCCTGGCTGCTGGCCCTATTGAAGCCTGCGGCCTTCGGGTCGCTGAGGAAGTAGCTGACGTTCGGTTCGCCGTCGAAGTAGACGCGGACGAAGACAGCACGGCCTTCGGCGTTCTCGATGTGATCCGGGGTGACCCGCTCGCCTTCGGCGGTGGTCAGCTCGCGGATGTTGATGTAGTCGGTGTCGTAGTACCCGCGGTCGTGGTCGAGGATTTCGTAGCCGCGGCCGCGCAGTTCGTCCTCGGCCTGCGCCTTGACCTGTGCCCGGGCGCGGTCGTCGCGAGCACGCTGGGCCGCGTGGGCGAACTGGCCGGAGTCGTCGATTGCGATCTTGATCAGCTCGGCGCGAGTGGCCTCGTCGTCCTCAAACTCGATCAGGGTTGCGGCCTGGTCGAGGGTGAGCTGGTGTTCCTGGATCGCGGATGCGGCGACGGCGTTCTCTGCGACGGCCAGCCCGTTCTTGACCACGGCCTGCTTGGTGCCGGTGCGCTTGGCGATCGCCGTCACGCTGAGTCCGTCGAATGCGAGCTGCTGGAACGCTGCAGCCCGGTCGCCGTCGGTGAGGGCTTCGCGCTGGTCGTTCTCGACCATCTGCTGCACGATGCGCTCCACGGTGGCCTCGTCCGCCTCAACGATGTAGGCGGGGATGCTGCTCCAGTCCGGCCTCACGCGCAGCCACGGTGCGGCGCTGGCCTGCCCGGACCAGGATGTTGCCCTGGGCGTCGCGCCTGGCGAGAACCGGCGTCAGGACGCCGTTCTCGCGGATGCTGGCCACGAACTCCTTGGTCAGCGGGGCGCTGGGCCGCACGTTGGCTTCGATGATGATCGCGTTGGGGTCGATGTGCTCGACGGTTCCCTGGCTTGCGGTAGTTGTGTTCACGGTCTCTCTCCCGATCAACTGATTTTTTTGCCTGTCTGGCGAGAGAAATCGATAGAGAGCGGGAGCGCCGCAGTACCGGGTCGTGGAATACCGGAGCGCAGCGAGGATATGCCGCGAAAGCCCGGAACGTAGGCGCGGAGCGAACTACGATGAACGGCCAGACAGACGAAAAAAGCGCAGCAAGAACAGTGCCGCGCAGCGGCTCGAATTGAGCTCGTCACGCTCCCGCCGCCGGGCATGCCGGACAAATGGATCTAGCGCGCAGACTTCTTCTGCGCGGCGATACCGGCACCGATCAGCCCACCGGCAGACACCAACAGCAATAAGGCTCCAGCGATCATGCCGACCTCGACGGGCGTCGGCAATTTCATGGCGACCGCCAAGCTGCAGAGGACGACAGCGAGAACAGCAACACACGCCCCGAGAGCACCGAAAACCTTTGTATCCACGCGTCCACCATAGCGACGCCGGCTCGGGCAATTCGCGATCGGCGCTAGGCGGCGTCTCCGAGGTATTGCCAGCGGCTTTCGGGGCTGAGGGCGCCGACTGTGACGAGTTCTCGGGCGCTTCGGTGGTCAGCTCGACGGTCAGCGGATCGCGGGTAGCGAGGCCAGATCCTTCGCCTGGCGCGTCGGCCTCGAACAGTGGCCGGCTCGACGCATTTCGGCGTTTTGGACGCATCCTGGGGGAGGCATTCATGGTGGTCAGCTCGGCTTGCCACCATGCCCATACTTCGCGTTCGGCTCGATATCGTTCGGCGCGATCGAGAAGCGTTCCGTCGAGACCAAGCATGCGAGCTGCCTGGTCTCGGAGATCTCGCTTGGCTCTCGCCCATCCTTCACGGTGTTTGACGATGAGGCGATGACGGCGGAGACGGCTGAGGATCCTCGTGGTGTGGCGGATGCCAGTACCGAGGATGCGCGATGCGGCCTCAATGGTGAGTGCCGGATGTTGACGCAGAGCGGCGTAGAGCTTTCCGGCGAGATGACCGAGGCCGGCGCGGGTGAAGAGGTCGTGTCGGCTGTCTGCTAGTTCGTCCTCGAGCTGGGCTACTTGCACAGCGCGAGCGTTGAAGAGATCAGCCGGGGGGCGGGGGTTATCTAGAGGTTGTGACCGGACTGTGCCGGAGGTTGTGGAAAGTGTGAGGGTCAAGCGCCATTCGGCGGCGTTGCCGCCGTCGGTGGTGGTGACATTCTGCACGTATCCGTCGCGTGCGAGCCGCTGGAGGGCGTCTGCGGCCGTGGTGCGGCCGAGCCCGACCATCAGGGCGAGGTCACGGATGGAGGCCGCTACAACCCGTTTTCCGGTCTGCAGGGTGAGGTAGGCCAGGGCGGTCAGGATGGAGCGCTCGGAGAGCGCGGCTTCCGTCCGTCCCCAGCGGCCGGGGGCGACGCGGAATCGCGTCAGGAGGTCGTCGACGTCTCGCACGATGGCGTCGAGCTCTGTCAGGTCGCGGGCCTCGCGCGCGGCCGGGAGCGGCCGTTGTACAGCCGCGTACTGCTGCGCCTTGGCCCACTGCCGTTCGAGCCGTTCGCGCGCCTCGGCGAGCGAACGGCGTCGGCGCGTGCCGCGGCCGGTGTTCTTGGTGCGATAGTGCTCCATCCCGGGGGCGGTCTTGGCGGCGTGCTCGACGTCGGCCAGGGACCACCCGGCGTTAGCGGCCGCCAGGAGGCACATGAACCCGGTCCAGGACGGGTTGCTGCCGCCGTCGATCGTGGCCATGTGGGCGGCACCGGCGGCGGTGAGCTGCCGGTGCGCGCGGTGTGAGCGGTCGACGGGGCCGGATGGTGCGCTCTCAGCGGCTCTCAGAGCGGGTTTCCGCTCGTCGAGGACCGCTGCGAGGGCGAGAAGTTCGTCAGGAACGATCCTGCTGGCCGTAAGCGCGTCGAGGCTGCCTCGGATGATGGTCGACGAGGAGCCGTCGCGGTGGGGTGAAAGCGGCGGCCGGGCGGCGCCCTCGCGCACGTTCAGGAGCATGCCGTGGTCGAGGGTGCGATAGTTCGCGCGGGCGGCGCGGGCGAGTGACGCCACGACGTCGGCCGGAGCTCCGCCCGGCACGGCGATCCAGATGTGGCGGCCGCCGGTGCCGGAGGACTGACACAGCACATAGGCGATGGAGAGTTCGTCGAGGATAACGGCGAGGGCGTCGGCTTCGTCCACGGCGCGCTCCATGAGCTCGGCGTCGACGCCGTGCTTGTCCTTGCCGTCGAAGTCGAAGCAGAGCAGCCGGAACAGGCCAGCATCGTCGGCCAGGCGGATGCACCACGGCGTTGCGGGTGCGCTCGGTCCGACGCGGTAGAAGCTGGGATAGCTGTTCTCGTCGAGGCGGCCGTAGGCGTCTCGCTTCATCACGCGCACGCGATCGCGCGGGCTGATTCGGCGGGTCAGCTCCCAAGCTGCATCAACATCGCCAGCAGACTGGCGCACGTTGAAGCCGGCCAAATCGTCGTATTTGGGACTATTTGTGCCTATCATGGTCTCACCTCCAGGTCCTGGATCTGGGCGTAACAAATCCCCCGGTCCTTCCGGGTCTTCTGAACATCACCTTGCGTCTGGTCCCTGGCCAAAGTTCTCAGACGCAAAGGCATCGGCTTTGGCCCGCCATCTCGATGGCGGGCCACCTTGTTTAACTCGGTTGCTATGGGGCGGCTCCTGAGGAGATAGGCGCGCTGGTTGCGCGGCCGTGAACCTCTGCGGGATGACAGAGGGAGTCTGGGGGCGACCGTGGAGGAGAGCGCGGAAAGGGGCGCGAGCGACAGGTGCCGACACGCCGAAGTGACACCACAATGTGTCGCCGTCGAGGCATGAGGGGTTACCATGTCGTCACTCCTAGTTCTTCCCGGTTCTAGGTAAAACAAAGCCCCGGGCTTGTCCCGGATCTTTCAAACAGCCCCTCATCGTCCCGGTCGCCAAACTAGTCAGATGAGCGGCATCAAGCTTCGGCCCGTCACCTAGGTGGCGGGCCATTTGATTTAAGCGGCTGGGATAGGCAGCTCCAGTCGCGTTCGATCGGCTTGAACAGGCGCCAGCTCCGGCATGCCCGCTTCGCGGGCAAGGATCGACGCGATGTAATCTCCGACGTACTGATAGCCGGCCGCGGCGGCCTGCTCTTCGATCTTTTCGCCGACGGGGACTGCAACTCGGGACATAAGAGCCTTGCGCTGTCCCTTGCTTGGACGACCGCCGGTAGCAGTGCGCTTGTTCATGTGCCGATTCAATCCAGTTTCTGTAACTGAAACAGTGAGGCGCGCCGGTACGGCGCGATCCGAAGTTGACATGTCGGGTCATTGGTAGTTGCGCTCCCGCAGCGATGCAGGGCCTGCTTCGACGTCGTGTGGAGACTTGACGCCGCAGAGGGTGCAGTAGTTGTTGCGGAGGGACTGCGGCTTGCTGCAGTGCCGGCAGGGGGAGTCTCCGATGATGCGCTGTGCGCTCTCGGGAGCGTCGTCGACGGTGCCGTCCGGGTTGAGGATCTGCACGAAGGCGTCGGGGTGGATGCCGAGTTGGTAGGTGCCGTCGACGTCGGCGACGGTCAGCCTCACGGGGCGGCCCACCTGCCGGCCGATCGCCGCGCAGCGGGCGATGATGCCGGCCCGCATGCGGGCGGTGTCGGCTGCGATCAGGGCGCGGGAGGTTCCGCTGATCGTGAGTTCACCGGATGCGTCGGCGCGCACGATCGCGCTCAGACGGGGTTGGGCGGGGATGAAGGTCGGCATCAGTAGTTCCTGTGGCAGGTGTCGTTGCAGAGGGACATGCCGAAGAGCTCGTAGAACTTCTCGGGGTCGACCCAGCCGGGCACGGCCGGGTCGAGGGAGAGCGTGGCAACTTGCGGGTTGATGTTGCCTACAACGTTGATGCGGAGGTCGAGGTGGCAGCCGGTGGCCGGTGCTTCATCGCCCACGAGGGAGATCTTCTCGCCGGTTTGCACGGTGTCTCCGACCTTCACGAGTCGGTCGGACTGGTGGCTGTGCAGGTACGAGATTGTGTAGCCGTCCGGGCTCTTGATCGAAAGGTAGAGGCGGTCGGAGAGAACGACGGTGCCGGGCTGGATTGCGTAGATGGGTTTGCCGCACGGGTTCGGCCAGTTCTGCAGGTCATCGGCTGGGTGGTAGCTGCTTGCCCCTTCGGTGGGCGAGTTGCGCGGGCCGAACTTGTCGGTCATGTTGAACGGCATATCCAGCGGCATTCCGAGGGCGCCGCTGCCGCATCCGGTGGCCGGGGCGGCGGTGACGCCGCTGAGTGCGGCGGTGACCTGTCCGGCGGCGTCCCAGTATTTGGCGTAGTAGTACGGGTCGGCGTTGACCTGCACCTTGTGCGCGGCGATGGTGGGCTCGAGCGTCTCCCAGTTGGGGACGTTCTTCAAGCGCTCGAAGAAGAGCGTCGCGGATTTGAAGGGGTCCATCCGGTCTGCGAGGCTGCCCCAGCTGTCGCGCTGCTGAAATAGACCGCGCGAGTCGGGTCCGGCCTGGTCGCCGTAGTTGAGCACCCGGAGGCCGGATTCGCCCATCGCGGTCATGACGCCGATCTGCTGGGCTTGGGCGCTGAGCCCGAGGGCTTCGGCGGCATTCATGATGTAGGCGGCGTTCACGAGCTGATCGTGGCCGTAGCCGGCGACTGCGGCGGACGGAACCGTGTTCTCGTCGACCTCGACGCCGGCACCGGTGGGCCCGCACGCGGCAGCGGCGGCGTTGCTGCCGCCGAGGAGCAGGATGAAGCCGAACAGGAGTCCGACGAAGAGAACGGGGACGAGCAGTAACGCGAGCACCCCCTTGCCGCCTTGCTGCATGTGCCTACCTCCCCGGTGGCGTGATTCTGTCGACGAGCCAGGGGTCGGTCGGTGCCTTCCGGGTGAGCGAGACCGCGTAGGTACCGATATCGGTGGGGACGGTCACGACCAGCGCGTAGTCGGTGGCCCCGTCGACGACCGACCCGCTGCCCGTGACGCTGTGGACCGGGACGTTCGATGGATCGGTGCCCGCGTACGCGGCTGCGCCCTGCTGGGTCAGCATCGGGTACAGGGCGTTAATCCATGTCGTCGCGTCCAGCTGCGGCCGCGCGAAGGCCGTCATGAACTTCTCCGCAAGCTTCACGGCCGCCGCCTGGCTGCTGGAGTCGGCTGCAGCGGGAGTCGGGGCGTTCAGCCCGTCATCGAGCCCATCGGTGGGCGTCGAGCGCGGGGTCTTGGTCGTGCCATCGGGAAAGGTCGCGACCGGCGTTGAGACCGGTGACAGTTGCGGTGCACACCCGCTCAGGACGAGAGCCGCGAGCGCGACGCCGGCAACGCCGGCGGCGCGCCTCACAGGCCCTCCGCTACTGCGGCCGCCGCGGCGAGCCACGCACGGCGCGTGATCGGGTTGAGGGCGTCGTAGCGGATCTTGCCGCTGTGCAGGGCCTCATCGAACGGGATGGTGACCACTCGGCGCGCGATCTCCGCGAACCCGTTCGCGATCTGCTGGGCGTCGCCCTTGTCAGCGCTCTTCTCCGACTGGGAGACGATGACAACGGCGTTGTCAGCCAGGGCTGCGGAGCGTTCGTCCCGCTGTGCCAGGCCGTCGAGCAGAAGCGCGCCGGCTTCCGCGTGCTCTCCGAGCGCCGTAGTGGCGATGACGAGCTGGTCGCTTCGGTCGATCATCTGCTGCCACCGCTCGGCGGATTCGTCGTTGCCGGAGTCGATGAAGATCAGCCGGAAGTATTTGCTGGCGACCTGGTGGAGCGCGTCGAACTCGACGCGGCTGATCCGCTGGTCAGCGGAGAGCGCCTGCGGGTTGGAGCGCAGTACGTCGTACTTGTCGCCGGTCTGGTGGTGCACGAAATGTGCCAGGTCCGATGACTGTGCGGCGGGGGAGAGCAGCCGCTCGGTCTGCGGGAGGAGGTTGTGCACGGTGGCCTCGTGCGGGCCTTGCTCGGTGCGCCAGCCCAGCGTGCCGCGCGTCTCGTTGTTGTCCCAGGCGAGCACGCCCGAGCCGCCGTAGCGGGCGAACACCGCGGACAGGAGCGCCGTTGTCGGGGTCTTATTCGCGCCACCCTTGCCGTTCACGATCGCGATCGTGCGTGGGCCGGGCCAATGCTGGCTCACGGCGTGGACGTCGCGGCGTTCGGCCAGTTCAGTCTCGGAGGGTGCGATCTGGACGCCGACGCGGGCTAGAACGCCACGCCATCCCTGCGTGGCGGGCTGCTCGGGTGCCTCCTTCTCGAGGAAGGATGCGCGGGCCGCGCGCCGCTCGCTGATCGTCGCCTGCGGCGGCACGGTGGCCTGCTCCGCTGCAGCTTGCGGCGCAGCGACCGCGGCAGGGGGCGGAGGAATGCGCTCGACGTCGTAGGCCGGCGGCACCTCCACCCGCTGCGCGGTGTCTTCGTGCGGCCGCCGCTGGCTCAGCAGGGATGAATTCTCCGACCGCCTCCACACTGCCGTCCGGGGACACGATCAGCTGCCCTTGGCCCATCGCGTCCTGCGTGATGAGCATCACCGGCCGGCCGTACATGCGGGCTCGGCCGGTGACTTGGGTGAGGATCTGTTCGCGGACGTGGGTGTCGTTGTTGCCGGCGACTTCGTGGTGAGTCCCCTCGATCACCAGCAGCCCGGTCGCGTCGGGGTTCACGATCGCCCGAATGGTGGGATGGGAGGATTCCTGCTGAGCCATGTGGCCGCCTTCCTAGTCGTCGCTGTGGCCGGTGTAGCGCCGTAGCGCCCACTTCTTGAAGTCCGCGGTGAGGATTGTGTATCCGCGTCCCAAGTTCAGGGCTGGGAGCTTTTCTTCGGGGTCGGCTGAGCCGATTGCTGCACGGATGATGTGCTCGCTCACGTTGAACACTTTCGCGGCTTCGCTCACGCTGAGAGTCGTCGGGAGACCCTCGAAGAGATCGTCGAGCGCCCCCATGTCAACCGAAAACCATTCCATGCTGTGCAATTATGCCACTGTTTAAGTGAAATGGCACTGTTTGCCATTGTCTGGGTCTATTTGCATTCATTCGGGGTAAGCTTCCTTCCGGGGGTCGAAGTAACCATGTTGACAGTATGTCGATAGTCGTCCCCCGTTCGGGTGATACTTGGCGGTAGACAAGATAGTCGACTCCGAGAAGGGGGATCTTCGGTGACGGACTCTCAACATCCGTGGCTTGCCGGATCGGCGGTGCCTCAAGAGGCACCGCCGCCCCGAGCTCGCCGCGAACTCCCACGCCCGGCCGCTCCTCAGCCGGGCGTTCCCGCGCCTGATCACGCTGACCGGCTTCCACGGCGAGACGTCAACCGTCCCGCACCGCTGTGGTGGCTCGGCGTCCATGGCGGCGCGGGGGAGTCCACCCTGGCCAACCTGGTCGCGGGATCTCGCACCGCCGGCCATGCCTGGCCGATCGGCTACGACGACGCGACGACGAACATCGTCCTTGTAGCCCGGTCGAATGCATCGGGCCTCGCGGCCGCGCAGCGCGCCGCGATCGAGTGGGCATCCGGTGTGCTGCCCTCGGTAAACCTCCTCGGCCTCGTGATCATCGCTGACGCGCCCGGCAAACTGCCCAAGCCCCTGAGGGAGCTCGCACACCTGGTCTCCGGGGGAGTACCGCACGCCTGGCACATCCCGTGGATAGAGGCATGGCGGCTCGGAGAGACGCCCAACCCCGAGCACGCACCCAAAGACGTTCGGACGCTCATCTCCGCGGTGAGCGCACTGACCAACACGACCAGCGCCTAACCGGGCCTGACCGAAAGGAAGCACAATGCACACGCTCCACACCGTTCTCGACACCGTGAACTCCTTCGTCCCGCTGGACGTCCCCGACCCCGGGAACGGCTCAGCCCCTCCCGGATCCGAGAAGTTCATCGCCGTCATGGGCTGGGTGAAGTGGCTCGCCCTCGGCGTCGTAATCATCGGCCTGATGATCATCGGCGCGAAGCTCGCGATCGAGAGCCGTCGTGGTGAGGGTGGAGCACACCTCGGCGCGCTCGGCATGGCAATGGCCGGCGTGATCGTCATCGCCGGCGCTGCCAGCCTCGTCGGCTTCCTCGTCAGCTGATCGAAGGGAACAGACGCATGTCCGACAACCAGCCATCCGAGTCGAACCCGTTCACCAGCCGGCGATTCATCCTCGCAGCGGTGATTGTCGGGGTCGTGTTGCTGTGCGCGGTCGTCCTCGTCGTAAGTTCAGTGATCGGCGGGCAGGCGAAGCCGAGCGCGAACTCATCAGGCGCTCCCACCAGCACCCCCACGCAGACGAGCGTGAGCGCAGCCGATCGGAGCACCTGCGGGCTCCCCGGCTTCGAGAAGTCGGGGACCCTCACTCAAGCACCGAACAGCAAGTGGCAGCTGGTGGGCACCGTTGCAGCCCCCACCGACCCGAAGGGGTCGGGCCCGGGCAACGTAGAGTCCTCAGGCTTCCGCAGCTGCTACGCGCACACGCCAACCGGCGCCCTCTACGCCGCCGCGAACATGCTCGCGGTCGTTTCCGACCGCAGCCTCGTACACGAGGTGGCCGACAAGCTGACGATGCCCGGTCCGGGCCGTGACGCTCTTCTCAAGCAATCCGCGAGCACGAGTGCCACGACCGTCCGCTACCAGATCGCCGGCTTCAAGCTCGACTCATATTCGGGTGACCAGGCGACCGTCGATATCGCCGTCAACCTTTCAACTGGCGAACTGGTCAGTTTCCCCTTCGCCCTGCAGTGGGACGACGGGGATTGGAAGGTCAAGACCACCGATGACGGCGGCTTCACTCTGCCACCCGCGCAGCTGCAGAGCCTCGGCGGCTACATCCCCTGGTCGGGCGCCTAATGGCCTGCTCGATCATCGACCCGGGTGGATGCGTCTCCGGCATCATCTCCAAGGCAACGAACGACAGCCTGCAGCAGTTGGTGAACAACGTCGTGGAGGGCGTTGGCAAGGCATTTTCTGCCCTCGGTTCGGTGTGGGTACTGATTCCTACGCCGAACCTCACCGGTGGCGGCTCGACCGCCACTAACTACTCGGCCGAGGGCGCTCAGGGCGCATCGGGCTTTCTTACGATCCTGCAGTGGTCCGTGTGGATCTCCCTCGCTATCTGCGTACTCTCGCTGATCGCTGGAGGGGCGCTCCTGGCGGTCAACCGTCGCCGGGGCGACGGTGAGCGGCATCTCGGTCGCCTCGGCGTGATCATCGCCGCGGTGATCCTCATCTCAGGAGCCTCTGCCATCGTCGCGGCGCTCCTGCCCGGCATGGGATCTTCGAACGCATCGGACGCAGTCGGCTACATCCAAGACTCGCTCTGGTGGTACACCGGCGGCCTGGCCGTGCTGTCGGTGATCATCGCCGGCGCCCGAATGGCCTGGACGCAGCGAGCACAGGCAGGCAAGGACCTGCTGCAGTCGCTCTTCACTCTGGTCGTTGTGTCAGCTGCCGGTCTGACCGGTATCGGCCTCGCCGTCGCGGCGGCCGACGGCTTCTCTAAATGGATTCTTGACGGCGCGACTGGCAAGGACTTCGGCCAGAACATCACCGCAATGATCGGCATCAGCTCAACCAGCGCCATCGGCCTGATCGCCTTGCTCATCGTCGGCATCATTGCGACGTTCTTCACCTACATTCAGGTGATCCTGATGGTGATTCGCGGTGGCATGCTCGTGCTGCTCGCCGGTATCTTCCCCATCTCCGCAGCGTTTACGAACACGGAGACCGGGCGAGCCTGGTTCAAGAAGTGCACCGGCTGGCTGATCGCGTTCATTCTCTACAAGCCGGCCGCTGCGATCGTCTACGCGGCCGCATTCAAGCTGACCGGCGCCGACCTGTTCAAGGATGACGGGAGCGGTCTGATCAAAATCCTCACCGGCCTCGCGCTCATGGCGATGGCGCTCGTGGCGCTGCCAGCACTAATGCGTTTCGTAGCGCCAATGGTGTCCCAGGTTGGTGGCGGCGGCGGAGCAGGCTTGGCCCTTGCCGCCGGCGCTGGCGCTGGCGCCGCGGAACTGGCGACCGGCGCGATTCGCAAAGCCAACACGGGCGGCGGTTCAGGCGGCGGTTCTCCCAGCAATCCGAAAGCCACCGGCGATCCAAAAGCGACCGGCGCGACCAACAGTCCGGCTACCAAGCCTGCGCCCGCGCCGACGGGTGGAAACACCGGGACGGCGGCGACTGCCGGGAAAGCGGCGGGAGCTGGCGGCGGAGCCGCAGCGGGTGGAGCTGCGGCAGCTGGCCCCGCCGGTGTCGGCGTGATGGCAGCCCAGAAGGGCCTTGAAGCAGGAGCGAAGGCAGCCGGCGCAGTGCGCGCCGCTGCGGCAGATGCAGCCGGTGACGGCGCATCGGGAAGTAACTAGGAGTCAGCATGGCGAACACGCAAGCTCAGGTACGAACGTACGGCAACTGGCGTCGACCGACGACACCCGGCCTCCTGGGGCTGGGGATGGTGGGAACGATCGTTCTCCTGGCGGGCCTGGTCGCGACGGTCATCACCGTGATGTTCGGCGGCCTCATCAACGGTGTGATCGTGTTCGCAATCATGGCCGGCTTCCTGCTCACCGTCGCGGTGAAGGACAAGCACGGTCAGAGCGCGCTCACACGCACTACGAATCGCCTGAACTGGACGCGCGCCCGCTCGTCCGGCTCCAACCTGTACCGTTCGGGCCCTCTCGGGCGGACCGACTGGGGCACCGCCCAGCTGCCGGGCATGGCGGCGCAGTCCCGACTCAGCGAATACACCGACTCCTACGGGCGACCGTTCGCGATGATCTATGTGCCCTCGGCCGGTGACTACACCGTCGTGATCGGCACGGAACCGGATGGTGCCGCACTGGTCGATCAGGAACAGATCGACAGCTGGGTTGCCGACTGGGGGCACTGGCTGGCGAACCTGGGCGACGAGGCCGGCATCGTCGCCGCAGCTGTCACCATCGAGACCGCCCCCGACACCGGGCGGCGACTGCGTGGTGAGGTCAATCTGAACATCGACCCGGAGGCACCCGCGTTCGCTCAGGCGATGCTCCGCGAGGTCGTCGCCAGCTACCCGTCCGGATCTGCCACGGTCCGGGCGTACGTGTCGATCACGTTCGCTGCGGCCACCCGCACGAATGGTCGACGTCGCGACGCCGACGAGATGGGCCGTGAGCTCGCGGCACGCCTGCCCGGTCTGACTCAGGCGCTCTCAGCGACCGGTGCTGGCGCGGCCCGCCCTCTGGGCGCGCAGCAATTGTGCGAGGTCATCCGGATCGCCTACGACCCGGAGATTGCCGAGCTAATCGACGATGCGCACCAGTCGGGCGAACCGTTCGAACTGCGCTGGTCCGACGTCGGCCCTTCCGGAGCTCAGGCCAACTGGGACAGCTACCGGCACGACTCTGCCCTGTCGGTGACCTGGCAGATGACGGAGGCTCCGCGCGGCATCGTCCAGGCCAACATCCTCACCCGATTCCTGGCCCCGCACCGGGATATCGCGCGCAAGCGGGTGACCTGGCTGTACCGGCCGATCGACGTCGCGCGCGCCGCGGCGATCGTCCAGTCAGACCTTCGCGCGGCCAGCTTCAACATGACCTCCAGCGACCGGCCCACCGCCCGCGACGTGGTGGGAACCCGCGCCGCGATGGCCACAGCCGAAGAGGAAGCGAACGGCGCTGGCTTGGTCAACTTCGGCATGGTCGTCACCGCCACGGTGACCGACCCAACCCGGGCCGCTGACGCGAAGGCGGCGATTGAGAACCTGTCGGCAACGGCTCGCCTTCGTCTGCGGGTTGTGACAGGCGGTCAGGACTCCGCGTTTGCAGCGGCCCTCCCGCTGGGGATCGTTGTTCCCAAGCACTTGAAACTGCCGGCCGAGCTGAGAGGGGCACTCTGATGGCCAGCTGGTTCAAGAAGCTTTCCCGCTCGAGCAACCGCATTGAGCAGGCCGCTGCGCGAGCTGCGGTGCCGTCTCCGGCGACGCCGCGGCGCGTGCCGGCACGCGGCTACCCGGGACGCGGTCGCGGCGAGATGATGGTGCTCTCCGCCGCTCCCGAGTGGCGCGGCACCACCGTTCAGGTGTGCGGGCTCTGGCCGTTCGGTGTCGGTACCGGTGCGCCGATGATCGGTGTGCCGCTTGGCCGGCACCTGGTCAATCGAGGCACGGTCTGCTGCGACCCGATTTCGTGGTTTCAGCGCGCGAACCTCATCTCCAACCCGTCCGCTTTCGTGCTCGGCAAGCCGGGCTTGGGGAAGTCGACCATCGTTCGCCGGATGGCGACCGGCCTCGCCGGATACGGCGTCCAGCCGCTTGTACTGGGCGACTTGAAGCCGGACTACGTAGATCTGATCGAAGCCCTCGGCGGCCAGGTAATCCGCCTCGGCCGCGGCCGAGGCTTCTTGAACATCCTCGATCCGGGCGAGGCGAAGGAGGCGGCACAGCTGCTCCGCGACGCCGCCCAGGCCGAACGGGAGGCAGCCGCGGCGGAAGAAGCCGAGCTCGCGCATCTGCGCTCGCTCGAGGTGCCGGAGGATCCCGACCGTGCGCAGCTGATCCGCGAGCGGATCGCCGCCCTTGTCGGCTCAGTCACGACCCGCGCCGAGCGGGCTAAGCGCGACGACGAACTGGCCGCGGAAGTGCTGCAGGATGCGCACGGCCGCCGCCTCACGATGGTGTCAGCGCTGCTGACGATCATGCGCAAGTCGCCTCCGACCGATCGGGAGGAGACGATCGTCGACCGGGCCTTGAAGCTGCTCGACGAGCAGCATGAGGGCGTGCCGGTACTGAAGGATCTCCTGGATTTGATCCGTCAGGCGCCGCCGGAGCTGCGCGCCGTCGCGTTGGATCGCGGCGACCGCGCCCGGTACGACGCGATCACCGAGAATCTGGAAGCATCCCTCATCGGCCTCACCACCGGCGGCCGGTTGGGCGAGCTGTTCTCCAAGCAGACTTCCACGCCGATGCGTCGCGACCGGCCCGTCGTCTACGACGTCTCGACCATCGACGACTCGGAGACGGACCTACAGGCCGCCGTGCTGTTGGCGTGCTGGTCGGCTGGGTTCGGCACGGTCAACGTGTCGAACGCTCTTGCGGATGCTGGCTTGGAGCCTCGCCGCCACTACTTCGTGATCCTCGACGAGCTGTGGCGGGCGCTCCGCGCAGGCCGCGGGATGGTCGACCGGGTGGACGCGCTCACTCGGCTGAACCGGCAGCGCGGCGTCGGCATGGCGATGATCTCCCACACGATGAGCGACCTCATGTCGCTCCCCACCGAAGAGGACCGGATGAAGGCGGCCGGCTTCGTCGAGCGCTCTGGCATGGTCATCTGCGGCGGCCTCCCGTCCAAGGAGATGCCGCTGTTGAACAGCGCCATCAGCATGTCCCGCGCCGAGCAAGAAATGCTCCAGGGCTGGCAGGACCCGCCCGCGTGGGACCCGATCACCGGCCAGGAGGCAGATCCCCCCGGCCGCGGCAAGTTCCTGATCAAGGTCGGCGGTCGACCGGGGATCCCGCTCACCGTGGAGCTCACGGACGCCGAGCTGCACATCAATGACACGAACAAGCTGTGGCATGCCGTCTCCCGGACCGGAACGGTCGGCCGCGCCGAGGTTCCGGCATGAGCCCCACGAACCGCATCAAGGAGCCTCGCCTCCGGCGGCGACGGTGCCCTGGTCTGGGTGTTCGTCGGCGGTGTTGTCGTCCTGGTTGGCGGCCTGTGGGTCGCCGTCACGCTCGGCTCCAAGCTCGACGGTTTGAACCCTGGCCTGCCTCGTAACCCGTTCGCGGTGTTCTTCGGCACGTTGAAGGGCACCTACGTGTGGCCGCCCTCTGCTACCTGGATACTGATCGTCGCTGCGGCGATCGTCATTGCCCTCGCAATCCTGATCATGGTCGCGCTAGCCAAGCGACGTCGGCGCCGGTCCCGCGTCGACCATGCTGCCGGTCACATGGGCCGCGGCCGCGACCTGGCCGCCCTCTCGACCAAAGGCGCAAAGAGCACCGCGCAGCGGCTCGGTGTCGATGGATGGCTCGGTGTGCCGATCGGCATCACCGTCGCCGGCCGGCGTTGGCTCTACGGCTCCCCGGAGGACATGCACGTCGACGTGTGGGGCCCGCGGACCGGTAAGACGACCTCGCGGGCGATCCCGGCGATTCTCAGCGCCCCGGGCGCTGTCATCGTCACCTCGAACAAGCGTGACGTGCTCGACGCGACCCGCGAAGTGCGGGCGCAGAAGGGCACGGTGTGGGCGTTCGATCCGCAGGGGATCGCCTTGGAAGCGCCGTCATGGTGGTGGAATCCGCTCTCCTACGTCACCGACGAGGAGCAGGCGGCGAAGCTCGCCAATCATTTCGCTTCCGGCTCCCGCGCGGGCGATGCCCGCGCGGATGCGTACTTCGACCCTGCTGGGCAGGATCTCCTTGCCGGGCTTCTACTGGCGGCCGCGCTGGACAAGCTGCCGATCACTCAGGTGTTCACCTGGACGACCCGGCCCAGTGACGAGAAGGCGATCGATATCCTCCGCGACCACGGCTACGACCAGGTGGCCGATGCGGTCGCCGGTTACGTGTTCGCCGCACCCGATCAGCGCTCCGGCGTGTTCGGCACCGCGCAGCAGATGGCCTCCTGCCTGAAGAGCCGGAAGATCGCCGCGTGGGTCACACCCGCTGGCGGCAACTTCGCCGGCGACCGGCGACCGCACTTCGACCCGCAGGTTTTCGTGCGCAGCTCGGACACCCTCTATAGCCTCTCCAAGGAGGGCAAGGGCACCGCGGGCCCTCTCGTCACGGCGCTCACCGCGGCGACGATCGAGGCCGCGGAGCAGCTGGCGACCACGCAAGCGGGCGGCCGCCTGGCGACCCCGATGCTCGGGGTGCTTGATGAGGCGGCGAACGTCTGCCGGTGGGAGGCCCTGCCGGATCTGTACTCGCACTACGGGTCACGCGGCATCGTTCTGATGACGATCCTGCAGTCCTGGTCGCAGGGGGTGGAAGTGTGGGGCCGCAACGGAATGCGCAAGCTGTGGTCCGCCTCGAACGTGAAGGTCTACGGCGGCGGTGTGGCCGAGACCGAGTTCCTTTCCGAAATGTCGCAGCTGATCGGTGACCACGACAAGCGCACCGCCTCCGTGAGCGTCGGCCGCGGCGGACGCTCGACGTCGAACTCGATTCGTCGTGAGCGCACGATGGATGTTGCCGACCTGGCCGCGCTTCCGCGCGGCCGCGCCGTTGTGTTCGCCTCGGGCGCTCCGGCGACTCTCGTCGAGACGGTGCCGTGGATGCGCGGCGATCAGGCCGACGCCGTTCGGGCGTCGATCGCCGCCCACGACCCCGCCAACGCGCTCTCTGTGGCTCCTAACGCCACGCTGAGCCCGTCTGATCGCTCGGGCGGCGCACAGGCCTGGCTCGACGCGGCCGCGTCACGGGAGGATCTGCGGTGAGCTACGAGGACGACATGCGCGACGACGAGTTCGACGAGCAAGGCACCGCAATCGAGGATGCTGGCGGTACGCCTGAGCCGGACCTGTTCTATGGCTCGGTCGACGAGTTCGTGCGCGAGTACCTGATCAAGGTCTACCGGCGTCCTGTGGGTGCCCAGGGCGGGATGAAGTGGGCCGCGCGCTGGTGGGAGTACCCCGAAGCCCTCAGTCGACTCGACGCGCTGTGGCGTGCGTGGGAGCATCTACGCCTCGACCCGGCTACCGGGATGAGCGTCTGGTGGCGCGATCACGCCGACCACCACATGCCGGCACTGCTCAGCCCGAACGGCCCATTCGCTGCGTCGGACGATCAGAACAAGCGCGGCGAGCCGCTGCCCTACGAGGCTCCACCGGCTGGCCTGTTCCCGGACCTGCGCCGCCCCGACTGACGGTTCGTCAGGGGCGATGGGGTCGCTACATACTGCAGCTCGCTATGGCCGCCAGAGTGCTTTCCATTGGTTGCCGCGGTCTGCGGTGCTGAAGATGCCGCGGTCTGTGGCGACGATGACTTCGTTGGCTGAGACGGTGAATGCTTGCGGGGTGCCGGGGAAGACTTCACCGCGCTGCCATCGGTCGGTCTTTTGCCAGAGGTAGCCGTCCGGGCCGATGCCGTAGATGGTTCCGTCAGTGGAAAAGCCGATTTGGTTGAGGATCGGGGCGGTGGTGTCGATGGTGAAACTGTTGCCGCTGTCGGTGCTGATGGCGATGCCGGCGCGGGCGGTCGCGTAGAGGGTGTCCGCTTTTCCGGGTTGTGCGGCGAGGTCCATGGCGTCGATTGTCGCGCCGCTGGTCCAGGTGTTGCCGCTGTCTTCGCTTCGAAGTACCTGTCCGGTGGCGGCGTCGAGCCCGTAGATCGTGGTGGTTGCATCGACGCGGGCGGTGGTGAGTGCGTGGAAGTCGACCTTGCCGCCGAGGGAGGTGTTGGTCCAGTCGTCGTTTCCTCCGGTGCTTCGCATCACACCGATGTTGGGAGCTTGGAAGGCTTCGGGGGAGGCGGGGCTTGGGTGGCCGGAGGCGAACATGGTGTCGCCGCTGCTCGTGAAGGACATCGCGTCAAAGTGTGCGTCGCCGAGGGGTCCGGTGGGTGTGCCGCCGCCGGCCAGCGGGGGAGGCGGTAGATGCCGTCGTGGGTGGCGATGAGGATCTGGTTTTGCTGGTCGATGGTGAGGTCGTGAATGTGGGCGAGTGCTGCGGCGGCGTTGACGGTGGGTTGGGGTTGTTGCGGTGCTGCAGTACAGCCGGCGAGGAGGAGCTCGCCGAGGGCGAGGAGCGCGGGCAGGTAGCGGTGGTGGCGGGTTTTCACGAGCCGACTTTCTGTTTCATATAGGGGAACGGGTCGATGGGGGTGCCGTTGAGGGAGATCCCGAAGTGAAGGTGGGCGCCCGTGCTCATGCCGGTGCTTCCGACCTGGCCGACGATGTCGGTCACTTTCACCTGGTCGCCGACTTGGACGCGGAGGGAGCCTTGGAGCATGTGGGCGTAGAGACTGCTGACCTTTTGGCCGTCGATGACGTGGTCGATGATCGCGTACACGCCGAGTTCACCGCTGGGGTTGCCAATTTCAGAGACGACGCCGTCGGCGATGATTTGGATTGGTGTTCCAGCGCCGGGGTTCATGTCGATGCCTTGGTGCATGGAGGAGCATCCTGAGCAGGGGGCGCTGCGGTAGCCGAATCCATCGCTGATCGGCACGCCGCGGGTGAAGGGCCACTGCACGGGCGATGCGGGGTTGTTGGTGAAGGTGTCCGCGATCGATGAATATCCCCGGGATGCGGCAGGCACGACGGGTTTGGGTGGCGGCGGATTCGTCACGGAAAATTGCTCGCGGGCGATCGCTGCGATGCCGGCCTCCGCCGCGACCTCGACTGTCTGGACGCCTTCCAGCGTGCGGATGACAGGGATCGCGTCTGGTTCGGTGGAGTCGGCGAATGCGGGCAGGGCAAACGGTGCCACCAGTAGGGCGGCGGCGCTGCCGGCGAGCAGCGATCGCCAGCGCAGTCGCCTGGCGCGGACGGGAGACCCGTGCGGTTGTTGCTGCTTACGACGTGTCGAGGCGGTCGTTGTCTGGCGCAGCCGGTTCTCTCGCAGGTCGCGTCGGCGCGGGTCTCGTGGTGTGCCGGGGGTGTCGGTCATGGCTCATTTCCGTGCGCCGTCGGGGGCGTAGGGGATAGGGCGGGTGCCGCCGCTGCAGGGGGGACTGTGGGGTCGCGACGACACCCGCGGGGGTGGGACGGACTAGAGGCTGGCGAGCAGGCTCTGCATGGTGGCGATCTCGGCGGTCTGATCGGTGACGATCTTCTTCGCCAGGGCCACGGCGTCCGTGTTCTTTCCCGTCTTCACTTCCTCGTTGGCCATCTCGATGGCACCTTGGTGGTGCTGAATCATCTGGGTGAGGAACAGTTTTCCTGCGTCGGCGCCGGAGGCGTCTTTGAGCGCCTTCATGTCGGAGTCCGACATCATCCCGCCCATGTCGTGAGACATCCCGGCGGAGGCGCTCCAGGTGTTCAGCCAGCCGTTCATGGTGTCGATTTCCGGCTGCTGTGCTGCTTTGATCTTCTGCGCAAGCTCGGTGACCTTCGCGTTCACGCCAGTCTTTGACAGCACCATATCGGCCATCTCGATGGCCTGCTGGTGGTGCATCACCATGTTCTGGGCAAACGAAGTGTCGGCCTTGTTATGCGCGCCCGTTGCCGTAGCGGAACTGGACGAGCCGCCCATGTCCATGCCGGAGTGGCCGCTGCCAGTGGTGCCGGAGCAGCCGGCGAGGATCAATGCGGTCGCGAGAGCGCCCGAGGCGAGCACCATCATCTTCAACTTCATAGCGAATTGCTTCTCTCTTGCTCGAAAAAGGATTGTTCCCGGCCCGACCGGAGACGGGTCGACCGTGCCCGGGTAGACCGGGCGCAGGAGCAATCAGGTTCGGCTGATGGAGAGGGTGAGAAGCGACGGCGGCGATGGGGGAGCCACAGCTGCCGGTAGCGCTGCAGAAAGCGCCGCGACGAGCCGATAGAGGTCGCTGCCCCACCGGCTGATGATGACCCGAACGGTGAGGATGAGGGTGGTGATCAGCAGCGCCAGCAGACAGGCCATGCTGGCCATGTTGTGTCCGGACTCGCAGGCGCCGTTACAGTCCGTCGTTGCGGCGCCGGCCGGAGGAGTGTCCGTCATGAGCATCGTGTCGGCGTGTTCGTGGGTCGTCGCGGCGGTGTGGTGGCCGGTGTGATCGGTACTCGTGGCGGTGATGACGTGCATCGCCAGCAACCCGACCACGATCGCCGCGACACCGAGGGCCAGAAACGCGACCCGGTGCCAGCTGTTTCGTCGTGGCAAGCGAAGACTGTTGCTGACCACGACACCTCCAACCGATTCGAACGGACGCGCCTAGGGTAACGCGTGATTCTGGATACGCCCAGGGGGTGTGGCCGATAACGGCCCCGCTGGGTGCTCTGGTCAACGTCTGGTCGCCGGCTCCCGGGACGATTCCGCGGGTGCGGGTTGGTTGGCTGCGGCGCGCACACTTGTCTCGGGGCGCAGGTCGAGCCGGCGCAGGAGTTGCGCGTTCAGTGCGACAACGATGGTCGACAGGGACATCAGCAGGGCGCCGACCGACATGGGCAGCACGAACCCGATCGGGGCGAGCACGCCGGCGGCGAGGGGAACGGAGATGAGGTTGTATCCGGCGGCCCACCAGAGGTTCTGCTTCATTTTGCGGTAACTGGCCCGGGACAGCTCGATCACCGAGAGCACCGAGCGGGGGTCATCGCTGGCAAGGATCACACCAGCGGAGGCGATCGCCACGTCCGTACCGGCACCGATCGCGATGCCGACGTCAGCCTGGGCGAGGGCGGGGGCATCATTGACGCCGTCGCCGACCATCGCCACCTTGCGGCCTTCGGCCTGCAGCTCCTTGACCTTGGCGGACTTGTCCTCCGGGCGGACACCGGCGAAGTAGCGGTCGATGCCGAGCTCTGTGGCAACGGATTTCGCCACCGCTTCGGCGTCCCCGGTGATCATCACCACCTGAACCTTCTGCGCCTGGAGCGCCTGGACGGCCTGCCGGGATTCTTCCCTGACCTCATCGGCCAGTTTCAACGCCCCGGCCACCTGTCCGTCGACGAGGACGTGCAAGATGATCGCACCGTCGGCACGCCAAGCTTCGACATCGTCCAGCTCGTCCGCGTTCTCCTGCCCGAGCAGGTTCGGGCCACCGACCTGCACCCGGTGTCCGTCGACCGTCGCGGAGACTCCGACGGCGGGAGAGGATTCGAAATTGGACGCTGCCGGCACTGTAAGGCTGTGGCTGCCCGCTGCGCTCACGATCGCGCGCGCCAGCGGGTGCTCCGAATCTGTCTCGGCTGCGGCTGCGAGAGCGAGAAGCTCATCCTGCTGGATGCTGCCAGCGGTCTGAATAGCGGTGACGGTCGGTTCGCCCTTGGTGAGGGTGCCGGTCTTGTCGAACAGGACCGTGTCAACGGTGCGCATGCTCTCCAACGCCAAGCGGTCCTTAATCAGGACTCCGCCGCGGGCGGCCCGTTCGGTAGCGATCGAGACCACGAGGGGGATTGCCAGGCCGAGGGCGTGCGGGCAGGCGATCACCAGCACCGTGATGGTTCGCACGACCGCCTCATCCGGCAGTCCGATCATCGTCCAGATGAGCGCCGTGATCACCGCCGAGCCGAGTGCGAACCAGAACAGCCAGCCGGCGGCGGTGTCGGCGATCCGTTGCGCCCGTGATGACGAGTTCTGGGCGTCGCTGACAAGGCGTTGGATCCCTGCGAGAGCGGTGTCGTCACCGACGGCGGTGATTTCAATCCGCAGCCCGGAGTCGGTTGCGACGGTACCGGCGACGACCGGGTCTCCGACGTCGCGGCGGACGGTGCGGGATTCTCCGGTGATCATCGACTCGTCCATGCTCGCCGTACCAGAGACGATCCGGCCGTCCGCCGGTACCCGTCCGCCCGGCCGGACCACGACCAGGTCACCGCGCTGCAGTTCGGCCGGCGGTACCGACACGGTGCTCTCGCCCTCGACCCGTTCGGCCTCATCCGGCAACAGGGCCGCCAGCGAGTCCAGCGCGGACGTGGTCTGCGCGAGGGACCGCATCTCGATCCAGTGTCCGAGCAGCATGATCACGATCAGCAGGGCCAGTTCCCACCAGAAATCCAGCTCGTGATCCAGCAGCCCGAGGCTGGCACCCCAGGAGGCAAGGAACGCGACGGTGATCGCCAGGGCGATCAGGAGCATCATTCCCGGCTTCAACGCACGCAGTTCACTGACGGCGCCGGTGAGGAACGGCTTGCCGCCCCACACGTACATCACAGTGCCGAGTACCGGTGAGATCCACGCAACCCAGGCCGCGTCGGGAAGGCGGTAGCCGAGGATCATTGCGAACATCGGGGAGAACACGACGACTGGGATCGCCACCACGAGCATGATCCAGAACAGCCGACGGAACTGGCCTACGTGGTCACCATGCCCGCCGTGCCCGCTGTGGTCCATGCTGCCGTGCTCCATCGCAGCGTGATCCATCTGTTCATGGCCGTGGTGGCCGTGTCCCATCGCGCTGTGGTCCATGCCGTCGTGCTGACCGGCAGGCGGCTGCGAGGTCGGGGTGTGCATGCTGTGGTCCTGTTCTGGCGTGCCCATACCCGACAATTTATACCCCTAGGGGGTATGTGTCAAGAGGACTGGTCGCCCGTGTGAGGGGCGCCCTCGGGCGCCCCTCCTTGATTAGTGGGACTGTCCGACGGTTGCCGTCTGCGGCTCGGGGGCAAGGGCGCTCGGCTGCCGCATCGTCGCCACGACGATGATGGCGCCGGCGGCCGCGACCAGAGCTGCGCCGAGGAAGGCCGCCGAGTAGCCGTCGGTCAGGGCGATCCGGCTGGTGCCGGTGCCGGTGATGCTGGCCGCTACGGCGGTCAGCACCGCCAAGCCGAGAGCGGAGCCGATCTGGTAACTGGTGCTCACGAGCCCCGAGGCGACCCCGGTTTCAGCGGGCGGAGCGGCGCCGATCGCTGTTCCCAGGGACGGGACAAAGGCGAGCGACATGCCGAGCGCCGCGACGAGCGAAGCCGGCAACACATCCAGCAGATAGCTACCGTCGGGGCGGACCAGTGCCAGCCAGCCAAGTCCGACGGCCAGCAGCAGAAGCCCGGTGACGATCATCGACTTGGCGCCGAACCGTGCCTGCAACCGCGGTGCGAGAGCAACCATCCCCAACACGATCAGGCCCGTCATGGGCAGCAGCGCCGCTCCAGCGGCGAAGGCTCCAGCACCAAGGACCTGTTGCAGGTAAAGGTTCAGGAAGAACCACATCGATACCCAGGCGGCACCGAGCAGCAGCTGTGCGATGTTGGCCGAGCCGAGCTGCGGTGCGCGCAGCAGACCCAGGCGGAGCAACGGGTGACGCGAGCGAGCCTGGATCAGGAAGAACGAGGCAAGCAAGACGACGCCAACGCCGAGCACCACCAGGGTGGGAGTAGTCAGCCAACCGAGTTCGGGCGCCCTGACGATCGCATAGACCACCGCGGCCAGGCCGCCGGTCGCGGTGATGGCGCCGGCTACGTCGATCGAACCGGCCGCGCCTCGCGCCGTCTGAGGCAGCGCCCGGGCGGTGAAGGCGAGGACGAGGAGGGCGATCGGGACGGTGATGTAGAACACCCAGGGCCAGCTGGCGTACTCCGTCAGGACACCGCCGAGGAAGACCCCCGCGGTGCCGCCGATCGGCGCCGCAGCTCCGTAGACGGCGAACGCTTTCGGCAGTTCGGCGGTGCCGCCGAAAAGCATCATCAGCAGGGTCAGCGCGGCCGGTGCGATCAGCGCAGCTCCCGCGCCTTGGATGGCTCGACCGGCGATTTCCACGCCAGCGTTCTCGGCCGCGCCGGCAAGGATCGAGCCGGCGATCAGCACCAGCCAACCGGTGACGAAGATCTTCCGTGCTCCTAACGCGTCGGCGAGGCGGCCACCGAGAAGCAGCAGGCCGCCGAACGCGATCACGTACGCGTTGAACACCCACGACAGCGAGTCCGGCGTGAAGCCCAACGCTCGTTGCAGATCGGGCAATGCGACGCCGATGATCGAGGTGTCCATGATGACCACGAACTGGGCGGCGGCGATCAGCACGAGACCGAGCCACCGCCTCGGGTGGGGGGCTGGCGGGGGAGTAGACATGGGGTTCCTTTGCGCTCGACGATTGCCGTGTACCCGGCGGGGGTATAAGCTATACCTACGGGGGGTATGCGTGTCAAGCTTTGCGACTGATTGACAAATCGGCATCTCGGAGAGTTACAATCCATACCCTGGTGGGGTATTAGCGTAGGGAGCATCATGATCGGCTACATCGACAACAAAGAAGACATCCTCAAACGGCTGCGCCGTGCCGAGGGGCAGGTGCGCGGCATTCAGCGGATGGTCGAAGAAGACACCTACTGCATCGACGTGCTCACCCAAGTGTCGGCCGCGACGAAGGCGCTGGAGACGGTGGCGCTCGCCCTGCTTGATGACCACCTCAGCCATTGCGTCGCTGAAGCCACCGCCGAAGGCGGCACCGTCGCCGAGGAGAAGATCCGCGAAGCATCCGCCGCGATCGCCCGACTTGTCCGTTCCTAACCCCACGATCCAAGGAGAAATCTCATGTGCAGTACAACCACCGGTAACAGCGACCTTGGGCTCACTGACAAGAACAGCGCGTGCACCTGCAGCACGGACGCTCACGGTCACACCGACACGGCCTCCGTGGCCTCGACCGCGCCAACGGTCGACTATTTGGTGGCCGGAATGACCTGCTCGCACTGTGTGGCCAGCGTCACCGAAGAACTCGAAGCCCTTGACGGTGTCGAGGCGGTCCGCGTGGAGCTGAACGCGGGCGGAACCTCGAAGGTCACGGTTTCCTCGGCGACGCCCCTCGACGCTGACGCTGTCCGAGCCGCGATCGACGAGGCGGGATACTCGCTGGTAACGGCATGAGCGCCGACGCGGTTGAACTCGAGATCGGCGGGATGACCTGCGCCTCATGCGCCACCCGGATCGAACGCAAGCTCAACCGGATCGAGGGCGTTGAGGCGACCGTCAACTACGCCACCGAGAAGGCCAAAGTCAGCGCGCACGGCGTGGACACGTCCCAATTGATCGCTGCGGTAGAGGCCGCCGGTTACACCGCCACCGTGCCCGCCCCACCCCAGACCGTCGAGGAGCCGGCCGGGTCACCGGCCGACCGGGAGACTCTGGAGTTGCGCCGACGCCTGCTCGTGTCGGCGGCCCTGGCTCTGCCGGTGGTCGTGCTGTCGATGGTTCCCGCTCTTCAGTTCACCAACTGGCAGTGGCTCGCGCTAACGCTTGCCGCACCCGTGGCGGTCTGGGGCGCGTGGCCGTTCCACCGTGCCGCTTGGGTCAACGCCCGGCACGGTGCAGCCACGATGGACACCCTGATCAGCGTCGGCGTCATCGCCGCGTTCGGCTGGTCCCTCTACGCGTTGTTCTTCGGCATGGCCGGCATCCCGGGCATGCACATGAGCTTCCAGCTGATCACCACTCCAGGCGCCGGTGCGGATGAGATCTACCTGGAGGTCGCATCCGCGGTCACCGTGTTCATCCTCGCCGGCCGCTACTTCGAAGCCCGGGCCAAGCGCGAGTCCGGTGCGGCGCTGCGGGCGCTGCTGGAACTCGGCGCGAAAGACGCCGTACTCCTCACAGACGGTGTCGAGACGCGGGTGCCGGTGACCTCTCTTGCCCTCGGCGATCGCTTCGTCGTGCGGCCAGGGGAGAAGGTCGCGACCGATGGGCAGGTGGTTGAGGGTTCATCCGCGATCGATATGAGCATGCTCACCGGCGAATCCGTCCCCGTGGAGGTCGGCCCCACCGACCACGTCGCCGGGGCCACGGTAAACGTGGGTGGACGCCTGGTCATCGAGGTCACCGCGGTCGGCGCCGACACGGAACTGGCCCGTCTGGGTCGGCTCGTTGAAGAGGCCCAGACCGGCAAAGCCGAAGCACAACGTCTGGCCGACCGGGTATCGGCCATCTTCGTGCCCGTTGTAATCGGTCTGGCGTTGGCGGCCTTCGTACTCTGGCTGGCGCTCGGTGCCGGTATCGAGCCGGCGTTCACCGCGGCCGTCGCCACCCTGATCATCGCCTGCCCGTGTGCGCTCGGCCTGGCCACGCCGACTGCGTTACTGGTGGGAACCGGTCGTGGAGCGCAGCTCGGCCTGCTGATCCGCGGCCCGCAGGTCCTGGAACAAACCCGCCGAACTGACATCATCGTGCTGGACAAGACCGGCACGGTCACCACCGGCCGGATGAGCCTCACCGCCGTACACATCGCCGCGGGCGAAGACGAAAGCACTGTCCTTGGCGTTGCGGCCGCGGCCGAACACGGGTCGGAGCACCCTGTAGCCCGGGCCATCGTCGACGGCGCGCACGACCGCGGGATCCCACTTGCCCCAGCGGAATCGTTCCGTTCCGAGCAAGGCCTCGGCATCCAGGCCGTCATCGACGGCCGCCACGTCGTCATCGGACGCGCCTCTTGGCTCACCAACGCGTGGGCGCTCGAGCTGCCTGCAGACATCACCGAGGACATCCAGCTTGCGGAGAGCCAAGCGATGACCGCTGTCGTGATCGGCTGGGACGGTACGGTACGTGGTGCACTTGTGGTCAGCGACACCATCAAGGAGTCCAGTGCGGCCGCGATCACGGAGTTCCGGCGACTCGGACTGACCCCGGTGCTTTTGACCGGCGACAACGAGGGTGCCGCGAAGGCGATCGCCGAACGCGTCGGCATCCGCGACGTCCGCGCTGACGTCACCCCGCAGGGCAAACTCGATGCGATCCGTCAGCTCCAAAGTGACGGTCATGTGGTGGCAATGGTCGGCGATGGCGTCAACGATGCGGCCGCCCTCGCCGCCGCCGACCTCGGTATCGCCATGGGCGCCGGGACAGACGCGGCCATCGCCGCCAGCGACATCACCGTGATGAGCGGTGACCTCCTCGCCGTCGGCGACGCGATCCGGCTTGCCCGGCGCACCCTCGGCACCATCAAGGGAAACCTCTTCTGGGCGTTCGCCTACAATGTCGCAGCTATACCGGTTGCCATGCTGGGCTTGCTCAATCCGCTCCTAGCAGGCGGAGCAATGGCGCTATCCAGCGTCTTCGTGGTCAGCAACAGCCTCCGACTGCGCAGCTTCAAAGGACACACCACCACCCGCGTGCCCCAAAGAAGAACCAGCGCTGTCGTCGCCGCAGCCAGCCAATAACTCCGGCGGACAAAGAGCCCGTGGAATGCGGAAGACCCGAGCCTCAGCTCGGGTCTTCCGCATTTTTACCTTTGGCTCTAGTTGCGATCGGCGTACCGTCGCTTTGGCAAGGGGACTGCCGATCCGTGAGGAGAGCCCAATGTCCACCGTCCAGCAAATGCTCGAGAGCTACCCAGCCGACCTCGGCGGTATCGACCAGCAGAGACTCGTCGCCTGCATCCAAGCGTGCGGCGAATGCAGGCAAGCATGTACCAGCTGCGCCGATGCCTGCCTCAGCGAAGAAATGGTCACCGAGCTCATCAAATGCATTCGCACGGACCTCGACTGTGCCGACATCTGCGCCTCCACCGAGTCAGTGCTTTCACGCCACACCGGCTATGACGCCAACGTCACTCGAGCGGCACTGGAAGCCTGCGGTACCGTGTGTGGCGCGTGCGCGGACGAGTGCGAGAAGCACGCCGGCATGCACGAGCACTGCCGCGTTTGCGCAGAAGTCTGTCGGCGCTGCGAGCAGGCATGCTCCGACCTCTTCGGCAGCCTCTGAAGACCCGCTACGGGGCTGTGTGGTCGTGGTGGCCGTCGGTTGAATGGCCGTGCTCGAATCGGGCCAGAATATGCTCCCGAGTTAGCGCTGGCCCGACGTGCCCGTGACTGCGGGCATGCTCACGAGCGTTTTCAACGAACTCGTCATCGGACCCGCCGGAGATGACTTCACCACACGCTTTGCAGGTCAGGCTTAGTGCCATTGGATCTCCTCCAGATAGGTATCGATTCATGGTCTCACTCGGCGATGCGGTGAGCACCCTAAAAGAGGAAGGCCTCGAGCTCACCCCGTCAACGACTTGAAGCCCACTCGAGTTGGCTCGGCCTGGCCACACCTCACGCGGAAATGGACGATCCCGGGCATCGGACCAATCGTTCAGCGGTGGACCACCGACGGCGTGTTGCGGGAAGGCGACCGGTCGCCGCGGGTTAGCGTCGGATACCCGGTGACCGGGCATGTTCGCTGGCCACAATCAGATTCCCTATTTTTCGGAAGCCAAATGCGACCACTTCTCCGCTCAGCGCCTACCCGCCGGGCCGGCCCGTCGCGCTTGGGGGCAATCCTCGTGGTCGTGGCAGTTCTCGCCGCGTGGAATGTGGTCGCGGTCCCGAAGGCGTTCGCGGATAACTATCCATCCTGGGGCGATGTGCAGGCCGCTCGATCGAGCGAGGCCGCCAAGCAGGCCCAGGTCAACGCGATTACCGCGCTGATTGCGGGGCTCAAGACACAGGCGAAAGCGGCCGAGGATGCCGCCGCCGCCCGGGAGAAGGAAAACGAGGCGGCCCAGTTCGCTCTGACCGCCGGCCAGAACAAGTCGGACTTACTGGCCGCTCAGGCAACACGACTAAAAAAGAAATCTGAGTCGTCTCATCAGCAGGCCGCAGCGGTGATGGCCAAGTTGGTCCGCACGGGAGATCAGAACCTGACCGGGACCCTGCTGATCAGCAAGTCGGCCGACGCAAGCGGACTGTTGTATCGACTGACCAGCCTGGGAAAGCTCACTTCAACGATCAATGGTCTGTACTCGCGAGCTGCGCAGGACAGCAACAACGCCAAGGCGGCCAGCGACCAGGCTGTCTCGGCAAAGAATGCTCTCGCTGCTCTTGCTGCCGCGTCGAAGGCAGCGCTTGCAAAGGCCGTGCAGGCGCAAAAAGAGATGATCGCCGCCCTGTCGGCGCAGACTGCTCACGAAAATGAGCTCCAGGCTCAACTGGCGTCGCTCACGAGTGCGACAGCGATGACAGAACAGCAGTATCAAGCCGGAGTGGCCGCACGAGCCGCAGCTGCAGCGGCGGCTGCCGCCGCAGCCGCCGCAGCCGCGCGCGCAGCGGGTCCAAGCGCCCCCGTAACCACGGATGCGCGCGCGCTCGCCCAAGAGCTAATGGGATACGTTTCTGCCGGCCAGCTATCCGGTTCGTATCCGGACCACATCATGGAAATCCAGTGGATCGCGGAGGGTCGCTCGGTGCCCAACTGCGGGATCGACACCCAGGTTCTCCAAGTGATGGTGATCGCTCTGCATACCTTCTCGAGCGTCGGCGTCAGCGACATCAACCGTCGCTGCACCGGCCAGATTGAAGGCGCCGGGATCTATTCGCAGCACTACGCGGGAGGTGGCGGCCACGCGGTGGACTTCTACAGCCTGGGCGGCCGTTCCTCCACCGGCGCCGACGCCAACTCATTGGCTCTGATCAGAATCCTCGACCCGAGGATGCCGTACGGTTCGGGCCTAGGTCAGAGCACCTGCCGACGTAACGCAGGAAACGAGCCCTCCCTGCAGAACTTCCAAGACTTCGACGACACCTGCAACCACCTCCACATCAACGATCCGATGTAGTCACCCTGAGGTAGGAACCTCAGGGTCAGGGGAGGGTGTACCCGCAGGATTTGTGAATCCCCGTGACGGACTGACAAAACGTTCTCTATCGGTGCCTCGCAACTCGCGGTCGGTGACGGGTGCAGCTCAGGCTACGGTCGGCTACGTTCGACAAGCACGGTGTCTCTCCATTGGCCGGCCCATGGTCCGTAGGTCATCAACGCCACGCGTTCTCGCGTGCCGATGCGGCGGAAGCCGCCGCGGTCGTGCAGGGCGAGGCTGCTGGCGTTCTCGGGGAAGATGCTGGATTGAACAGTCCAGATATCGGCTGCGTCGCATGCTTCGATCAGCGCTGCCAGCAGGGCGCGGCCGACTGCTCTGCCTCGGGCTGCCGTGGCGACGTAGACCGAGTGCTCGACGACTCCGCGGTACACGTCTCGTGTCGATGTGGGAGAGACAGCAGCCCAGCCGAGGATGTTGTCGGCCTCGTCGACGGCGACGAGCCGGGCGATCGTGAGTTTCCCGACGTCGAACTCTTCCCACGTAGGAGGGGTCGCTTCGAACGTCGCGTTGCCGGTGGCGATGCCCTCGCGATAGATCTGCTCGACGGCTGGCCAGTCCGAAGGTTGAAGAGCCCGGATCGAGACGGCCTGACGGTCGGTGTTGGTCATCATGCCTCCTGGGAGACGGTGAGCCGGCCTTCCGCGCTTGCCACCCGGAGAGTGGGGAAGAACGCCCGAACGGCGACGAGCCCGATGACCCCGCCGAGGAGTTGCGCGGCGATGTAGCCGAGCGACGAGCTGGGCGCGATGCCAGCGAAAGTGTCGCTGAACATGCGGCCGACGGTGATCGCGGGGTTGGCGAAGCTGGCGGAGCTGGTGAAGAAGTAGGCGGCACCGATGTAGGCGCCGACCGCGGGCGCGGCCAGCTGTGCGCGTCCTGTCCGGGCCAGAGCGAAGATCACCAGCACGAGGCCCGCTGTGGCGACAATCTCGGCCAGGAAGTGGGCCGGGGTGAGCCGATTGGTGGTGCTCCAGGAGATGGCCGCCTTGGCGAACATCAGGTTCGCCAGTATCGCGCCCGCGATGCAGCCAACAATCTGTGCGGGGATGTACCGGGCGACGTCATCCCAGCGGCGGTAGCCCAGCGCCGCATCCACTGCGGAGACGATCGGGTTGAAATGGGCGCCGCTGACGGTAGCGAACACAAGGATCAGGACGGTGAGGCCCAGCGCTGTGGCGATCGCGTTCTCCAGCAGCTGCAGACCGGTGTCCGTGGGGGAGAGCTGCTGGGCAGCGATACCGGAGCCGACGACCAGTGCGGTGAGCATGGCGCTGCCGACGAATTCGCCGGCGACGCGACGGATGGCGCTCACGCGGTGGTCAGCAGCTGCGACACGCGGTCGAGCGCCCCGGGAACCAGCTTGTAGTACGCCCACGTGCCCCGCTTGGACCGGGTGAGGTAGCCGGCGTCCATCAGGATCTTCAGATGGTGCGACACGGTGGGCTGGCTGAGGCCGATCGGGTCGGTGAGGTCGCAGACGCAGGCTTCTTCGCCCTCGGACGCCGCGACGATCGAGATGAGCCGCAGCCGGGTCGGGTCGGACAGCGCCTTGAAGGCGACGGCCATCGACTCGGCGTCTTGCAGGCTCAGCGTCTCCTTGGTCAGGGGAGTGCAGCAGGAGCCTGCCACGCTGATGGGCAGCAGTTCGACGTTCGTCATGAATGTCACTCTAACTGAATATTGACAAACTTCGATAGATGCATCAGGCTTCTGCGTATCGACAAACTTCGATGTACCGGAGGAAGCATGACTCTCATCGACCTGACCGCTCCTGTTGTCCGCAGCGGTCGTCTCGACGGGCTGCCCGTCGCGATCGTCGGCGCCGGCCCGATCGGCCTGGCCGCCGCTGCGAATCTGGTGGAGCGCGACATCGACTTCGTGATCTACGAGGCCGGCGAGAACGTCGCCAGCAGCGTCGACCAGTGGGCGCACATCCGGTTCTTCTCCCCGTGGCGTCACGCCATCGACCCGGCCTCCCGCCGACTGCTCGAGGCAACCGGCTGGAGCGCTCCGGATCCGAAGGTGCTACCGACCGGCGCTGACCTGATCGAGAGCTACCTGCGCCCGCTGTCCCAGTTGCCGGCGATTGCCCCGCGTATTCGTACCGGCGTGACGGTCACAGCGGTCAGCCGAGAGGGCATGGACCGCACCCGCACGGCCAACCGCGCCGACACCCCGTTCCTGCTCCGCCTAAGCGATGCATCCGGTGTGATCGAGGAAGTCACCGCCCGCGCGGTGATCGACGCCTCCGGCACCTATCTGAGCCCAAACAGCCTGGCCTCCACCGGTCTCGAACCGCTCGGCTTGCCCGAGGTCGCTGACCGGGTGACACACGCGCTGCCGGACGTGCTGGGGCGTGAGCGCGCCCGGTTCGCCGGCAAGCACACCACCGTCGTGGGAGCCGGGCACTCCGCCGCAAACACGCTGCTGAACCTCGCGGCACTTGCCCGCGAAGAACCCGGCACGCGGATCACCTGGCTCATCCGCAACGCCAGCGCCGTGCGCGTCACAACGTCCGAGGACGACGAGCTGGCCGCCCGCGCCGCGATCGGCTCCCGAGTCGAGCGGCTGGTCGCCGCTGGCATCATCGAGCAACTCGACCGATTCGAGATCGTCCGACTCGCGCCCGCCGGCGACGGCGTCCGTCTGATCGGTCACCGCGCAGGCGAACTGGTCGAGCACGAGACCGACGTCGTCGTGAACGCGACCGGGTTCCGCCCGAACCTCGACATGCTGCGCGAGGTCCGGCTGGAACTGGACGAGATCGTGGAAGCGCCCAAGCGTCTCGCGCCGCTGATCGACCCGAACGTGCACAGCTGCGGCACCGTCGCCCCGCACGGATTCACCGAACTGCAGCAGCCCGAGCCCAACTTCTTCCTCGCCGGGATGAAATCCTACGGCCGCGCCCCGACCTTCCTGCTCGTCACCGGGTACGAGCAGGTGCGCTCGATCACTGCATGGATCGCCGGTGACGTCGCTGCCGCGAGCAACGTCGAGCTTGTGCTTCCGGCGACGGGAGTGTGCTCGACCAGTTCAGCGGCCTCAGGTGGATCGTGCTGCTCCTAGCTGAACCGGACGTAACGCCACATAGGCTTGCATCTATGGGTGCTGTGCCACCGGGCAGCGAATCGCTGCGGAGCCTGAAGCGGATCAGCGATCCCACGCGCGCCCGCATCCTCTCCCTCATGCTGGACAGCGCCGACGGGCGAGTCTCGGTCACCCGCCTGGCCGAGGTCCTGGGTTTACGGCAGCCGACCGTCTCCCACCACCTGAAGGTGCTGCACGACGACGGCCTGGTCAGGCGCGAACCCGAGGGACGACAGGTCTGGTACTCCATCGACCCGGACCAGATCGACCGAGTGACGGAACTGGTGGGGGAGCCGGCGGCGGCGCAGTCGGCCGACGTGCTGGATCGGATCAGCACCGACCTCAGCGCCCGCTTCTCCGGCATCTTCGCCCCCGAAACAGTCGACCGCTACGTCCGCGAGAGCCACCAGCTGCTCGCAGACGATGCCCACATCACCCGTCAACTGACCTCGTTGACCTCTCGATTCGCGGCCGAACGCCTCGACGCCCTCGCCCGAGAGCAGGGCGTCTCCACCGAGACGCCGGAGGTTCTGTTCGTGTGCGTGCAGAACGCCGGCCGCTCCCAGATCGCCGCGGCGATCCTCAAGCATCTAGCCGGTGACCGGGTACGCGTGCGCACCGCCGGGTCAGAACCGGCGGACGCGGTGCGGCCTACGGTCGTGACCGCGCTGGACGAGATCGGTGTCTCCCTGGCGGGAGAGTACCCGAAGCCGCTGACCGACGAGGTCGTGCGGGCTGCGGACGTGGTGATCACGATGGGGTGCGGCGACGCCTGCCCGATCTATCCTGGCCGCCGCTACCTCGACTGGGAGCTGGACGACCCCGCCGGGCTCCCGCTCGCCCGCGTGCGTGAGATCCGCGACGACATCGAAGCGCGTGTTCGCGAATTGCTCGACACGCTCTGATGTGAACGCCGGCTGAACTTTCTCGCCCGCCCATTCCCTTAACCATAGATGCACATCTATGCTTTTCGTAGACCCACGAAAGCGAGGAACACCATGTCCGAGAAACCCACCGTCCTGTTCGTCTGTATCCACAACGCCGGCCGCTCCCAGATGGCCGCCGGCTTCATGAAGGAGCTGTCCGGGGGAGCGGTCGACGTGCTCTCCGCCGGCTCCGAGCCG
Source organism: Leifsonia sp. P73 (assembly GCF_051059105.1). NCBI lineage: Bacteria > Bacillati > Actinomycetota > Actinomycetes > Micrococcales > Microbacteriaceae > Leifsonia > Leifsonia sp. P73. The sequence goes on along the minus strand of NZ_CP194933.1, from coordinate 1,813 downwards.
AAGGACCAGATCAACCCGATGGCCATCCAGGTCATGGCCGAAGAGGGCATAGACATCGCCAACGAAGTCCCGAAGATCCTCACCACCGACGCCGTGAAGGAGTCTGATGTGGTGATCACGATGGGCTGCGGCGACACCTGCCCGATCTTCCCCGGCAAGCGTTACGAGGACTGGGAGCTCACCGACCCGGCCGGCCGTCCGGTCGACGAGGTTCGCCCGATCCGTGACGAGATCAAGCAGCGGGTGCAGAACCTGCTCGCTGAGATCCTTCCCGCCAAGGTCTGAACCATGACCCTCGATGTGGACGATCGCCGCGGCCTCCCCGGGCTCAGTTACCCGGAGGAGTATCTGCGGCGTCTGGCGGATGAGCTAACCGAGAAGTTCACCGGCATCTTCAACCGCGAGACGGTGGAGCGCTACGTGCTCGAGTCCTACACGGCACTCCTGCGCACCGCCACCGTGAAAGCGCACCTGGCCACCCGCACCATCCACTTCGCCACCGAACGCCTGACCGCGCTCGCCCAGGCCAAGGGTGCACTCGGTGTCGGCGTGCCGGAGGTGCTGTTCGTGTGTGAGCAGAACGCCGGCCGCTCCCAGATGGCCGCCGTGCTCACCGAACACCTCTCCGGCGGCCGCGTCCACGTCCGCTCCGCCGGCTCCGCCCCCGCGGACCAACTGAACCCCGCCGTGGTCGAGGCCATGAGCGAGATCGGGTTGGACCTCAGCCGCGAGTTCCCCAAGCCCCTCACCGACGACGTGGTGCAAGCCGCCGACGTCGTGGTGACGATGGGCTGCGGCGACGCCTGCCCGATCTACCCGGGCAAGCGCTACCAGGACTGGGAACTCACCGACCCCGCCGACCTGCCCATCGACCAGGTACGGCAGATCCGCGACACCATCACCGAGCACGTCCGCGCGCTCCTGACCAGCCTGGAAGCAGCCCCCGCATGAGCATCGAGAACGTCGTCGTCATCGGCTCCGGCCCCGCCGGATACACCGCCGCCAACTACCTGGCCCGCGCGGGTCTCGCACCGATCGTGCTGACCAGCTCCGTCGAGATCGGCGGCGCCCTGGTCAACACCACCGAGGTCGAGAACTTCCCCGGTTTCGTCGACGGCATCCAGGGCCCTGACCTGATGGACAAGCTGCGCCAGCAGGCCGAGAAGTTCGGGGCCCGCCTCGTCTACGACGACGCCACCGCCCTCGACCTCACCGGTGACATCAAGACCATCACCACCGGCAGTGGCACCGTCTACCAGGCACACGCGGTCGTCCTCGCAATGGGCTCCGCCTACCGCAAACTCGGCGTCGACGGCGAAGAGCGACTTTCCGGCTACGGGGTCTCTTGGTGCGCTGTGTGCGACGGGGCGTTCTTCCGCAACCAGAACATCGCTGTCGCTGGCGGCGGAGACTCCGCCGTTGAAGAAGCCATGTTCCTGACCCGGTTCGCGGACTCGGTCACCCTCATCCACCGCCGCGACCAGCTTCGGGCCTCCAAGATCATGCAGGACCGCGCACTCGCGAACCCGAAGATCACGATGCGGTGGAACACTCAGATCGTCGAAGCCCACGGAGAGGACAAGCTCAGCCGGCTCAGCCTCCGCGACACCATCACCGGCGAGGACGGCGTCCTCGACGCGACCGGCCTGTTCATCGCTATCGGCCATGACCCGCGCAGCGCTCTCGTAGCGGGACAGGTTGATCTCGACCCGGACGGCTACGTGAAGGTCCAGCACCCCACCACCGAGACCAACCTGCCCGGCGTCTTCGCGTGCGGCGACCTGGTCGACCGCCGCTATCGGCAGGCCATCAC
>NZ_CP194932.1:0-68729 GCF_051059105.1 Leifsonia sp. P73 | reverse complement strand
AACCCGAGCGGCGCTGGAACCCTGCCGTAGTCGGGAACGCCACAGCCCCGGCGCCTCGTCGGTAAGGGCAAAGGGACTAATGGCCTTAGTGCTCGTCCGAACAATCGGCAAGGCTGGGGCCGCGGGCGCAAGTCGCGCTCGCGCAGTCGAGAGGCACCATCATGATGTGGGGATACGGATACAACGGCTGGGGTTGGATGTGGGTCGTGGGCGCGCTGGTCGCTGTCGGGATCGTCATCCTTGTCGTGTTCCTGATCCGCAACTCGACCGCTTCGCCCCGGCCAGTCGGCACTGAAAAGGCCACCGTCACTCCGCGGCAGATCCTCGACGAACGGTACGCCCGCGGAGAACTGACCACCGAAGAATATCGCGAGCGAATCGCCACCCTGGGTGGCAAAAAATAGCTGCGGACATCAACGCCCCGGTGGCGCAATGCAGTCGATCAGATCACGGGCGCCGCATCGGGTTGAGACGTCCCGCGTAGCTACAAGACGATGCCGCGCAGAAGCCGCCACAGCCAGCCGGTAGCGACGGCCGAGGGCAGAGCACCCTGGAATGCAGAAGGCCCGAGCCGCCAGCTCGGGCCTTCTGCACATCCTCTTGGCTTGGCCGGCAATCGGCGTACCGTCACCTTCGCAAGGGGACTGCCGATCCACGGAGGAGAACCCTATGTCCACCGTCCAGCAAATGCTCGAGACCTATCCCGCCGACCTCGGCGGAATCGACCGGCAAAAGCTCGTCGCCTGCATCGAGGCATGCATCGAATGCGGCCAAGCCTGTACGGCGTGTGCTGACGCATGCCTAAGCGAAGAAATGGTCGCCGAGCTCGTCAAATGCATCCGTACCGATCTCGACTGCGCTGACATCTGCGCCTCGACCGCGGCGGTACTCTCGCGTCACACGGGCTATGACGCAAACGTCACCCGGGCGACTCTCGAGGCCTGCCGAACCGTATGCGGTGCCTGCGCAGATGAGTGCGATAAGCATGCAACAATGCACGAGCACTGCCGGATTTGCGCCGAAGTCTGTCGGCGCTGCGAACAGGCGTGCGCGGAGCTCCTCGGCAGCCTTTAAGACTCTTGCTGTGGCGCCTCAGTGGCCGTGCTGTCCCGGAGCCGAATAGCCATGCTCGAAGCGGGCGAGAATGTGCTCGCGGGTCAGCGCAGGACCTACGTGCCCGTGACCACGTGCATGCTCGCGAGCGTTCTCCACGAAGTCGTCTTCGGACTCGCCCGAGATCACTTCGCCGCAGGCCTTGCAGGTAAGACTAAGCGCCATGAGATTTCCCTTGAGCGTCGATGCTCGACTTTGTCGCGGTCAGTTGATTGTAGCGGCGGGGCGGACGGGCGGTAGCGGGTCCACCCCGCCTCTCGGTGCCTACATTCAGCAGCAGCTACAGCCGGGCTCGCAGAGCTCGGGGGTGCATGTGAGCGGGTCACAACAGTCCATTACGGCACCTCCTTCCATATTGAAGGGGTCAGCCCTCGCGCATTTCGCCGAGAACCTCGAACGGTGATTCGACCTCGCCACGCCATGCCTCAATGCCCTCGCGGATCGCGAGAACGGCGACGATGAGCGCAGCTATAGAGTCGGCCCACCACCAGCCGAACAGGCTGTTGAGCACGAGGCCGATGAACACGGTCCCGGAGAGGTAGACGCAAAGGATGAGCTGCTTCGCGTCGGCCTGCACGCTCTTGGAGCCCAGTTCCCGCCCGGTGCGGACCTCGAACCAGGCGAGGATCGGCATGACGATCAGGCTCAGCGCGGTCAAGGCGATGCCGACGGGACTGTGGTCGACCTCTTGGATGCCGGTCAGGCTGAGGATGGAATCGACGAGCACGTAGGCGGCGAGAGCGAAGAACGCGATCCCGATCGCCCGGACAGTTGCCTTCTCCCACCGTTCCGGGTCTTTCCGGGTGAACTGCCACGTGATCGCGAGGGCCGAAAGCACCTCGATCACGGAGTCCAGGCCGAACCCGATGAGAGCGGCCGAGCTAGCCACAGTGCCGGCCCACACCGCAACGATGGCTTCGATGACGTTGTAGCTGATCGTGAAGGCGACGATGAACCGCACTCGACGGTGCAGGTGGTCGCGGCGTTCCTGGCTGAGAGCGGTGGCCGCGGTCACTGGGCGGCTCCTGCGCAGCAGCCGGGGACGGTGCAGGTGGCGTCCATGCAGGGCGCGCTCTCGTCGACGGCAAGCGTCACGTCCACCAGGGCCGTCAACGCCCGCGACAGGTGCGGATCCGCGATCTCATAGCGCGTCTGGCGGCCTTCCGGTTCGGCGACGATGATGCCGCAATCGCGGAGGCAGGTGAGATGGTTCGAGACATTCGAGCGGGTGAGCTCCAGTTGACGCGCGAGAACGGCGGGGTAGCTCGGGCCATCCAGCAACGTCATCAAGATCCGCGATCGTGTCGGATCGGCCATCGCCCGACCCAGCCTGTTCATCACGTCGAGGCGCGAAGCAATAGTCAGCATGTAGTGACTATACAGTGATTGCTGAACTATCCGGGATCGGAGGAAGCGAATGAATGTGTTCGCGGCGGTAGGAGATGCGTTGGCTATGGCCGGTGCGATGGGTTGGCAGATCCTGTGGCCGCTGGTCCTTGGATTCACGCTTTCTGGCGTCATCCAGGCGGTTGTGCGCAAAGAGAAGATCACCAAGCTGATGAGCGATGATTCGCCGAAATCGATCAGTGTCGCCTCGTTATTTGGTGCCGCGTCGTCCTCGTGCTCCTATGCTGCAGTCGCGCTCGCCCGGGCGCTGTTCCGAAAAGGAGCGAATTTCACTGCGGCGATGGCGTTCGAGATCGCGTCGACGAATCTGGTGCTCGAGCTTGGGCTCGTTCTGGCCTTCGTCATGGGTTGGCAGTTCACCCTGGCCGAGTTCGTCGGCGGCCCGATCATGATTGTGCTCGTTGCGCTCGGCTTCCGGCTCTGGATGCGCGGCCGCATTGTCGAGGCGGCACGTGTCGTTCGCAGGACATGATCATCTTGGGTTTGACGGAAACGTCATGCTTTTGCTCGCCACACCAGGACCGTTGGGTCTTCGCACGAAGTGCGATTTGTCGTAAAGCTCGTTTCGAATTGCCCGAATCAGCCCCGATCGCCGTTTTTCGACGTCCCGCTAGCTCCCGCGCTGCCGTGGGTAGTCACGGCCCGGGCGGGGGAGTCGCTGGTCGTCGCTCGTTCTGGGAACCATGCGGGTCACAGCCTCGGGGATGGCGCCGATAGTGAGAACGCGAACGTTCGGTCCGACGCGGACGACGGCGAAGGAGGCCGCCGTGGGAATCGCGTCGGGGACAGGTTTGGCGTGGGGTCCTGCGTCGAGCTGCCCGTTCAGGATCACCATGGATGCACTTTTCGGCTCGGGCGGCGTGAACGACGCGGCCCATAATGCCTCCACGACGACGCGGCTGGAAGCGGTGAGTGTGAACTCTATCGTTCGCCGAGCGGAATCGTAGATGATGTGATCCGCTGCGCCCGTCGAATCAGCCGCTTCCACCTGAGCGGCGATGACCCCGGCGATTCCGGCGAGGCCCTGGATGAACGTCACACCCGGGTTGCGTTCGCCGACCTGTTCGCGCAGGTGCTGCTTCACGTCGAGTGGGACCATGCCCCCGAAGACGAGGATGTCGAGTTCGCCAGTGTCGTAGTCCGTGAGGACCTGGTCGAACTGGTTGGTCGCGTCGGCGGCGTATTCCTTCGCGCGGAGGGTGTGGACGGCTTCGGTCAGGACGCTGGGGCTGCGGCCGACAATCAGCACGCGGGCGGGGGCTTGGCGAGACGGTCGTTCACGAGTGCTCTCCTATCGGTAGTTCTCGGGATGAGACCGGGTGAGACGATGACCGCCGGGTCCAGAATCCGGCCATCAGGATGATTCCGAGTGCGTACGGCACAGCGCCGACGATCTCAAGGATCTCGATCACGGGGGATGCGGGTCCCAGACCGAAGATCGCCAGGCCTCCGGTGGTGTACAGAGCCGCCCCGACGCCGATGAGGATGCCAATCCACCGAGCACCGTAGTGCGCCTGCATCACCCCGAGCAAGACATAGCCCAGCGGGAAGAGCACGAGCGCCGGGAGCACGATGATGGCGGTGCCGGTGTCGAGGTCGGCCGCCGTGTGCACGAGGCCGGGTGCATATCGCGCCGTGACGGGATTGCGGGTGCCGTCGACCACGATCAGCCCGAAGTACCAGATCGTGCCGAGCAGCGCACCATACACGCTGACTAGGTCGCGGGGCCGGAATCGGCCGACGTTCGGCAGGAAGAGGCCGGCGATGCCGATGATCTGGAGGATCAGGCCGATCGCCTCGATCCCGTGGGTGAGACCGTAGAGCGGGCCGGCCTCTGCGATGTGGACGCCGTCGCGTTCCGGATGGACGATGACCGCGAGCAGGAACAGCAGCGCTCCGGAGATCGAACTCACCGCCGCAATCCTCTGCGTTCGTCGGATCATGCTCCGCGCCTCCTCGGCTACTAACTCAAACATCCATGCTTGAGATACACACGGTACACTATCTCGTGCATGGATGTACAGGTTAAGGAGTCGGAGTGGCGGTCAAGCGTGATCAGCGAGCGGACGCACGACGAAATGTCTCAGCGATCCTGGATGCGGCGCAGCGTTGCCTGAGTAGTGACCCGCACGCAACGATCGCCCAGATCGCGGAAAGCGCGGGGGTCGGGCGCATGACCCTTTATGGTCATTTCGCGACGCGAGCGGAACTGGTCGACGCCGTCTTGGAAAGGGTGACCGCCGAATCCGGTGACGTCCTGGACTCCGTCGACATCAGCGGCCCTCCGGCCGAGGGGCTTGCCCGGCTGGTCAGCGCGAGCTGGGAGGTCGTTCATCGCTTCAACGCGATCCGCGAGGCTGCTGAAGACGAGCTGCCGGAGGAGCGGATGCGCGATCACCACACGGCGCACTTTCGCCGCTTGGACGCGCTGATCGAACGCGGGCAGGCCGACGGGTCTTTTCGCCGCGACCTGCCCCGGCAGTGGCTCATCACGGTCTGTTACCGGCTCATGCACGGCGCGGCGGACGACTGCGCCGCCGGAGTGATCGAGCGCCACGACGCCGGCCGCTTCGTCGCTGCCTCGGTGCTCGCAACGTTCACCGCGCCCGGCGCACGCGTCCCAGAGGTCGAACCGGCGGTTGCCGAGGGGACTGAAGCTTGATAGCCGCAGTGGCACCCGGCCATCCCTAAACTGACATAACGACGGTTATCAGCGACTTGTTTATGTTACTTTTCAGTTACTTTTTTGGCGTTCTGCCGTCAAAGGCGCGTAAACTTGTGCCATGACCACCCACACACCGGTAACCCTGCACCGGAGCACCAACAAGAGCAACCCGCACGAGATCGTGCGTCAACTCAACGAGATGCTCGGCTCGACGTTAGTCGCAGCGTTGGCCGGTGTGAAGAACCGCAAGCAGCCGCACGACTGGGCGCGACCAGACGGCCCCGAACCGCGGGACGCCGCATGGAACCGCGTGCAGTTTGCCCATCAGATCTGGACGGCCTTGGAGGCCGAGGAGGGCCGCGACGTGGCACGCCGCTGGTTCATCGGCGGCAACCCGCTGCTCGGCGAGGGAACCCCGGTGATGGCAATCCGGGAGGACCGGCACGCCGAGGTGCGTCGAGCGGCGCAGGCGTTCATCGACGGCGACGTCGACGAGTGAGACCGGCTGGAGCGCGCACCTGCACAAAGACGGGATTGCGGTTGATACCGGTGGACGACGCCGTCGGGTTCCATGTCGCGAAGCGGGCCTACGCTCAGCCGTCTGCGCCGTGGCGCTCTCCGGACGTTCATCGCCAGGAGTGGGGCCGCTTCGACACGCTTGGCTACACGTACTACCTGGCGGAGACGGCCGAGTGTGCATACGCGGAGGTACTCGCCTATCTCAGACGGGCTAACGGGAGCAAAGACCCACTAGCTCCCATCGCGGCAGCTCTTGAGATGACGCTCGATGAGACGGTGAAGGCGATCGCTGAGGAGTGGGACGAGGCCGACTTTCGGGGCGTTGGTGCATTGCCCTCCACCTGGTACGAGCGGCGCCGGATGTACCAGGGGCGTCTTATTAGCGGCGGCTGGTTGGTCGACGTGCAGCATCCTGATTCGATCGCTGCGCTACAGGGGCCGGCGGATGGTGAGGTGGCCAGGTTTCTCGCGAATCAGGGTATCCCGTCGCTCAATCGTTCGGTCCTGATGAGTGATAACCGCTTGGTGACGACCATGCTCGCGGAGATGATGCGCGACGCCGAGCTCGATGACGGATCGAACCCGCGCGGCGTGCACTTCGGCAGCAAGCATGATCGAGCCTGGTGCCGCGCCATCTGGCTTCCCTACAACGAGGCCAGTCCCTCCGGCATTGAGATCACGGCTGCCGACGACATTCCGTCGAACGATCCTGCGATGCGCGTAGTGGCGCACCGGTTGGGTCTGACCGGGTAGCTGCGGCAGGCGAGGACCCTGGTCACCGATCGGCCGATGCTGCTCATCGCGCGAGTACCGATGTGGTCCGCTATTTGCGCTTTACCCTTTCATCGCGAGGATCAGCTGTTCGATCATCTCGTCACTTTTTGGATGCGATAGCGGGGTCCCGAGCGGGACGGACTTATCGGCCCGCGTGGGCCTGCCTGCCCATGCGCCACTCATTTGAGGGCCGGCTTCGGAACGAGCAGCTGCAATCAACTGGTCGTACTGAACAGAAACACCTTCGGGCGCATGTAGTTGAAGCAGCGTTCTGTAGTAGGCAATGCGGGACTGGACATCACTGACGTGATTGGTAACGTCGAGTCGACTGGCGGCGCGCCCGTCCCGCCTCCGCACACGATAGGGCGCCTCGAGGTAGTCATGAATGGCTCGGATGGCTTCGGCGTAGACGGCGGCTTGGCTTGCCTTCCGACTTTGTGATTGTTGAACGCGATAGCCGATCACCACCATCATCGCGGCAAGAATCGCCGCGATGATGGTGGCGATCCCATCGCCGGTTATTGCGACGAACGCTGCTCCGATGGGCGCTGGGATCGGCGTCGGTGTCATCATGCCGCAAACCCGTGAGGAGCCTCTGGACCCAGCCATTCGGTCGTCTCGCGCCAGTAATCCTCGAAAAAGAGGTGGTCCGAGATGAGATCGAATAGTGCGAGGAGTCCCCGGGACGGCGTCCAACGCCGCTCCTCGGGGTCAGCGGCGTAGTAGAGGCAGAGCGCCCCGTCGCCTGGCATTCGATGCTTGGACGCAGCACCGCGGTCTGCGAACACTCGTGGATACTCGTCCGGCGTGAGTCCATAAGTGGCATAGGGCGGCGAGGCATAGAACCGGATCTCCACGGGAACTGCTTCTATACGGCCCCGCACCTCGACCCCTTGATGCTTGTAGGCGAGCCAGCCAGGGCCATCGATTGCTCTGATAAGCCTGCCGTAGTGACGCTTTGCGTCTCGTTCCATCGGATAGCGCCAGGCCGGATCGTTGCCATACCAGCGACCCTTATTCATGCCGACCACGACTGTGCGTTCACCCGGTCACGCGGCGAGGCGGTGCTGGTAATCAGAGCCGGCGCGCCGAACTGCTTCGACTGGCCATGACGCTCCGCCATTGTCCGACGTGCTTGCTCGAGGCGAACGGCTGCCTGCGGCGGGTGCGGGAGCATCGATTCGTCTTTGAAGAGTTTGGCGAGCTCGTCTTGTGCGAGCAATTCGTATCCGTCACTCTCCAGTTGGATTGCGAACTTGAGGATCTGAAGCGCGCGACGAAGCTCCCGGACCACCTCGGTACGGTTCCACTTCTCGCTGATCTTGATCGGATGGGGCGCTACACCTGCCGGGTCTTCGGTTTCGCCCAGGTTGAGCTCGTCGGCCGCGTACTCGAACCAAATTCGCAAGCCCTCGATGAGTTCAACTGGGCTAGTGATGCAGCCCAGGGCGAGCGCCTTGATGTTCCAGGAGCAGAGCGGCTTATCGTGGGTGCGGTTCCAGTGCTTCACGAGGCGAACGACTCGCGCGTAGCTGGTGTTGGTGCCTTTCACTGCTGCCCGTACAAGCCGAGTGTGCGTTTCTGGGTCCGAGCGATCCCAGCCGTTGAAGCGGGGGATGAAGAGGCCCGCCCCTGCGGGGTTGTCGATGGCTACGATGACGTCCGCGGTGAAGTCGGGCTGGCCTGGGGTGACGGGATCCCTGAACCTCACCAGGATCGAGCGCTTGCGGCCCTTCAGTTCGACGGCGATGTCTCCATAGGCCTCCTTGAGGTCGCGGCGAATCGCCGCGGCGGCGCGTTCCTGGAGGACGGAAGGGCCGGTCTTGTAGGGACCGTAAATGTGATCGGGGTCAGGGACGACCACGCCCAGGTCTACGTCGGTCAACGGTGTGAGGGCATCACCGTGCGCGATACTTCCGTTGACGTAGGTGCGAGAGCCGGCGAATTCGGCTCGGAGGGATGCCGCTACAGCGTCTCTACGCTTGCGCGCTTCGAGCAGTTCTTCGTCTCTGACCTCGATACGGCGTCGCGCCTGATCGAGTACGGATTCGAGGTCGTCTTTTTGGGTGGGTGTTTCCAAGAGAGTCACGAGTGTCTCCCCTTTCTGCCGTCTTTTGACGTGCTGATGGGAGGCTCCGCGTTCGTCTCCGAGGAATTCCGCAGTTGAAATTCCCAGTCGGAGAGCGATAAAGTCAGTTGATTCTCGCCAAAGAATTCTGACTCTACGGAGCCGGGTGGCCCTGCCAGCTAACGCTGGCAGGGTATTTCTGTCTAATCCTCACTATTTTACTTGGCACCGCCGACACTGAGGGTCCCGAGCAGGAGCTGGCGTGTCGTCGCTAGGGGATACCCCTTCCTCTGCGTTCACCGGAACGAAGACGATCGGCGTGTGCCTCTTAGGCTTTGTTTTCATCAGGGCGTCGCGCTCCGACTTTGACCAGATACCGACCGTGGTGTAGCTGCGTACTTCGACCCAGCCGAACTCACTCCGTCCGTTGATGTGCCAGTCAGTGTTCACGTCAATGATCCCGCGCCGGGCCAATCCAGTCAGCCCTCGCTTTGCGGTCGATTCAGACACTCCATACCACTTCGAGAATCTGTCGTAAGGGATCTGGAACCCGTCCGGTTGGTCGAGCGCAATAAGCAGCATCACTTTTTCTGCCGTTGACAGCTTCGCGTCCCACCCGTCCAGCCAGTATTCGTAGGGAAGGGAGAACCACCTGCCGTCGGCGAGCTTCGTCGGTCTCTTGTAGGGTTCGCCGTTGCCTGCTTCGTCGAGTAGGTGGTACTCCTGCACGTTGCCTACTCGTTTGCGTTCGATGAGTTTGAGTTTCTCGAGTCGCGTTGCAGTCTTGGACCATCGTGAGCTCGCTGCGGCTGGCGCAGCGTCTTGGTCGAAGCGCATCAGCCGCACCCAGGAGCTCGAGAAGTAGGCCGCTCGATAAGGCTCACTGGCTGATGCCATCGCGTGGATCAGGAGGTAGGCGTCTAACGTCGAGCCGTCCCTACCGCGAAGCATCTTGGCAAGAGTCGCTGCGCGCGAACCATCTGCGCCCCTTCCGTCGGTCTGAAGGAACCGACGGCGGATGGCACTCCGTGCCGGCCCGTCCTCGCCAGCATGTCCGGCAGCAGAAGGTCGCGGGAGGCAACCGGAGGCACCGTTGGCCTGCGCTTCTCTGCCACCTGCTGGCTGGGGGCTGTCGTCGTCATGTGGCAATGATGCTCTCCCCCAGCACCATTCGCCAACCACATCCGCTCTGCCGATGGAGCGTCTGGAACCGTCTATAGGATACGTAGCGATACCCATTAGAGAGGCCAGGTAGGACGCGAATAGTTAGGCCCGCAGTGGCTCCACGGGCTCGAGGCCAACGCTCGCCGAGACGGGTCTAGACCGATCCCCGACACCGCGACATCTGAGTTGTGATTTCGGTGAATTTCACAACCACTTGCCGAATGTAGGTCTTCCCTGCGGAATCACGGCGGGCGAGCACCATGTCCGACTCTTACGCCATTACCTACTGAGGTTCCGTTCACGCTGTGGCGCCTGTCCGGTCGACGCCTTGCGCGCCTTGGGCGCTCGTGTCATCGCGGTGGTCACCGCCTCCCTGGGATGGCGTGCCTGGCCCGCGGCAGCAGTCATGCGCGCGTCGATGACCTCGCGGTCGGCCTTGCCTTCAAGCGACGATGCGAACCGGTCTCGCCGCTCAGCGCTATCGAAAGCCTCGGCTGCGTCCACGCGGTTCGCGTTCGCATCGCCGCGCAGTTCGTCGGTCACGTCCCTGTCGTTCTCCGCCGCAACTCGCTCGTCGCGTTCGTCCGCCTGTTGCTGGCGTTCCTCGGCCATTCGATCGAGCGTCTCGGCCGCGGTGAGGAACGCGCCGGTTTCCGCTATGTCGACGGCACTTTCACCGCGCGAGGCGGCTGCTTCTGAGCGTGCGCGCTCTGCCCGGGCCAGCGCCTCACGCACCGCGGACGGGTCGGCGTCGAGGTCCTGGACGTCCAGGCCGTAGCGGTCTCGGACCTCCTGTGCGATGCGTTCGCCGGCTCGGTCGGCCTCGGGGTCGATGCCGTGCCAGGCGGTGGCGGTCTCGTGCACGTTGGCGATCTGCTCGAGGTTGGCGGAGTCCCACCAGCTGCGCTCATGGACCGGTGCGAGCTCGGCGCGTGCTGCCGCTCGTTCGGCATCGAATCGTGCTTGCAGCTCGCGGTTCTGCTGCTCGGTCTGCGCCTGTCGTGTTCGAGCGAGCTCTTCCCGGATACGCGCGAACCGTGCGCCCAGCTGTGCCGCCACAGTAAGTGCGATGCGCAGCTGACCGTCCAGTGCGTCCGCGATGCCGTCATTCTCTTCGGCCATGATTGCCACCTTCCGTTATCGTCCGATGCCGCGGTCTTGCTCGGGTCCGGTCGCGGGCTTGTAGGGTTTGGCGGGTTCGATCTTCGTCGGCACCGGCGACCCGGGCCGCGGGGCGCTAAGTCCGGTCTGCGCGATCCGCACCGCTTCGGCGGTGCGCTCGTCGACGTCAGCGGCCGGGGTACTCTCACCCTTCCGTGGGACCTCCGGGAGCCGCGAGGCCACCGTGGCCATCTGCGAGTTCAGAGTGCGGGAGATCTCCGCCGCGCGAACCTCGTCCCCGATGGCCTTGTGCATGTCGATGATCGCCACGGTGAGCCGCGCCAGTTGGCGCATCAGGATCGCCTCGGCCATCGTCCCTTGGCCCTGGCTCGCGGCCTGCATCAGGAGCATGGCGGCGCCGCCGGCGCTGCCCATGCTGACCTTCTTCGGCTTCGACGTGTGCGCTTTGATCTGCGCGGATCGGGCAAGCTCACGGGAGGTTGCAGCAAGCGGCCCTGGCGTCGTCTCGACCCGCTGCGACCATGCGGCGAACGCTCCGGCGGTGTCGCGCGCGACGTGTGCCCACGCGGCCCGATCGCCCGGTGGCACGCTGCGCAGCTCATCGCGCATCCGCCGCATGTCGTCCGAGTATTTCTGCCACAGCTCCGGTGCCGGCTCGTTCTCTTCACGGCCCGGCGAGACCGGCCGGTACTGCCACGGGTTGCGGCTCGTGGCCTTCCACTCGTCGACCGCACTCTGCGCCGCCTGTGGGCTGTCTGGCCATCCCTCGCGCAGCCGCGGGAGGGTCAGGTCACGTGCCAGCCGGCCGCCGCCGTACCAAACCGGTGGGGTGCCGTGCTCGGTGCGCAGCGCAACCGAGTAGCCCGCCACAACGTCGTCACGACCAGCCGCGAAGCGGGGCCGGATCAGGACGCCGGCCCGGCGCGTGCGACGCACAAATTCGCCCTCGTCGACCGACGCGGCCGCCGCCGCACGGACGGCCCGCTCGAGCCGGTGCGCGTCGACTTCGACGGCGCCGGTGCGGCGTGCGCGTTCCTGCTCGGCGGGTTTGATGCCCCGCTCCCCCAGACCGTGCTCACGGCTGGAAAGCTGCTGCAGCCCGTACTCTCGCTCGAGGTCGCGGCACGTGTCCTGCGCCTTCTTGAAGTCGTTGTGGGTGCTCGCCTTGGTGCCGTCCTCGCGCACCAAGGAGACCGCGATGTGGATGTGGTCGTTGCCGTTCGTGGAGAGTCCGTGACGGACGGCGACCCACCGGCACTCGGCCTTGCCGCTGGCCTCGGTGAATCCCATCCGGTCCACAAAGTCTTGCGCGATCGCGCCCCACTTCTCATCGGACAGTTGGCCCTCGTCCGCGCGCAGAGACAATGAACAGTGCCACACATCCGCCGGGGTCGTGGTCGAGTGAACCTGACCCGTTTCGGGGTCGGTGATGCTCTGGGTGCGGGTCACCTCGACGCCGAGCGCGACGCGCGGCTCGTCGAGGTCCTTCGCGATCGCGAGGGCCGTCTTACGATCGAGCACGCCGTAGCCGTGCATCGTGACGATGGCGGAGTTGCCGGCGACGAGGTGCTGCTCTTCGTGTTCGTTCGAGCGTCCGGGACCGGCGAGGTAGACCATGAGCCCACCCATCCGGCTCCCCCGGGTGATGTTCGGCATCATGAGTCGGCCAGCGTTTCAATCGCGGCGGACAGGCGCGGCACGATCGCCCGATACTCGCTGACGATCGCGTCGGCCTCGGCCGGGAAGGTTCCCTCACTATTCGCGTACTTCGCGAGCTGGTTTGCGTTGTTCGCCAGGTTCGCCAACAGCCGACGCACGGCGAAAATCTCCACGATCGCAGCCTTGCGATCGGTATCCGTCTGAACGTGGACGCTCATCGCGGACTCGAACAACAGACGCGGAACCGTCACATCCCGAACCGCGGCACGGGCTAGCAGCTGCGTGTTCTCCTCGGGATTCACCCACACCTCGTAGCGCTTATCGCGCTTCGCTCCCTTGGGAGCGTTGGCACGTCGAGAACGGCCGAAGAGTCGGCTCTCGTTCTGCTCCGACATCGCCCCTCCCCCGTCCTTCTGGCCCAGCGCAGCGAACCCGCCTCCTGGCGGGGACCATACGACCAGTATGTCGGTGCCGGACGCGACAGTCCAGCACCACAAGCCAGTTACCCCGGGTAACTGTATAGCTTGCTCCGCTTAGGGCTCCGCCCGAACGGTGCGCCAGCATCGGTGAGGCAGCACCTGGAGGGTGCACCATTACGCCTAGTGGAGCGGTTGCGGTCCTGTTAATCTGGGGCTATGAGCGACGTACAACTGGACCCACAGGAAGCCGCCCGTAAGGCGCGGGCCATCATCGAGGCGGAGCAGAACGCACGCGTGCGATCCGTTGAAGAACTCGTGTCTGCCACCAACGCCTTCGACGCCGCGGAGCAGGCGGTCAAGGATGCCGCCGCCGCGCACGACAAGGCTTGGAGTGCCGCACTTGCGGCGGGTTGGACCGAGAAGAACCTCCGCGAGATTGGCGCCCGTGCGCCAGGTCAGTCCGCACCGCGCACGCGTAAGCGCCGTGCTGCAGCTGCACCGCAGCCCGAGAGCCATGAAGGGTGAGCCTACGGCTCCTCAGCTTGTAGAACAGGCCCCGCCGAGCATCGCTCGGTGGGGCCTGTTCGTTGGGCAACTCCGTTGCCTTTCGGCTAGGTGATGGTACGCACCGTTCCTCTCTGAGCAAGAGCTTTCGCGGCATATCCTCACTCGCTGCGCTCGCTCCGGTATTCCACGGTCTCTTGCTCATTCACCCCCGGCGCTGTTTCGGCAAAAGCGCCGAAAGGCAAATGGGTTTGAGATGAGAGAGGGAGCGCGCCATGAGCACGAACGTCACCTTGTACGTGGAGTCCGGATCCGCAACAAGCGACCAAACCAGAGCAGCAATGGACAGCGCCGGCATCGCCTACGAGCTGGTGTCAGTCACGACCAACGACTACCCCCTGCAGGCGGTGGGAGCCTCGTACGCCACGGCACCGGTCACGGTTGCCGACGGGAGCAGCTGGGACGGGTACCGGCCCGACCTGATCGCGCGACTCGCATCCCAGCAGGCGCTCGAGGTGTACCAGGTGCCCGTCGATCCGATGGACGAGCTCTACTGCGAAAGCTGCCAGTAATGAGCGCCGCACACCTCCGCCGGCACCGCATCACCGTGCCCACACAACTGCGCTCCTACACACCCGACGAGGCCGCGGCCCAGACCGGTTTGACGCTCGAGGAGCTTCGTCGAATGCGTGAGAGCGGGCAGGGTCCAGCGTTCGTTGCAGTCAGCAAACGAACAATCCGGTACCTCGGCCCCGACGTAGAGAAGTGGCGTGAGCAGGTTGTGAGGTAGACCAAAGCGTCGGAATCGTGGAGAAACCGAAGCGTCGTCACGACGACGCAGCCACTGCCTCAGGTACGAGCTCGAGCTGGAGCTCATCGAGATTGCGTAGGTGGCTGCGCGCGTGGGAACGCGCCGCCTCCAGAATCTGCTGCGCGTCGTGCAGGCTCTGCGTGTCGACGACCAGTTGCGCGCCGCCATGCAGACGGTGGCCGACCCAGCGCAACTGCACACGCGGAACGGCGGTGACGCCGGGGGTCTCTTCGAGGGCGTGCTCAAGTTGGTCGACGAGCTCAGGTTCAATGCCATCCAGAAGCCGTCGGCCGATGCTGCAGACCGTGCCCCACAGCAGCACGATGATCGCGGCCGAGATCAGCAGACCCACGATCGGGTCGGCCAGCGGGAAACCGAGCATGACGCCGAGTGCACCGATCACGACGGCGAGGGACGTGAACCCGTCGATGCGGGCGTGGACGCCGTCTGCGACGAGTGCGGCAGAGCCGATGCGCTGACCGACCCGAATGCGGTAGACGGCGACCGCCTCGTTCCCGGCGAAGCCGATGACGCCGGCAACGATCACCCAGCCGAGGTTCTCCAGCGGATGCGGATGGAAGAGCCGGTCGATCGACTGCCACGCCGCGACGACCGCGGAGAGCGCGACGACGGCGATGATGAACAGGCCGGCCAGATCTTCCGCTCGCCCGTAGCCGTAGGTGTAGCGGCGGGACGCGATCCGGCGGCCCAGCACGAACGCGATCCACAGTGGCACGGCGGTCAGCGCGTCGGAGAAGTTGTGAATGGTGTCCGCTAACAAGGCGACCGACCCGCTGAACCCGACGATGAACGCCTGCAAGAGTGTCGTGCCCAGCAAAATGAACAGGCTGATCTTCAGCGCACGAACACCCTCGGTACTCGCCTCAAGAGCGTCGTCGATCGAGTCGGCCGCGTCGTGCGAGTGCGGGACGAACAGACCGTACAAGAATCCCTTGAAGCCGGTCGGATGCTGATGACCGTGATCATGGTCGTGCCCGTGCCCGTGTCCATGCCCGTGTCCATGCGGGTGGTCGTGAGTGTGCCCGTGGTCGTGGTCGTGGTCGTCGTCGTCGTGCTCGTGGGTATGCGTTCCCGTCACGCAGTCGCCTCCGCGCCGAGATTGGCCTCGGTGTGATGGTGGCGCGGTGTCCCGCCGAGTGAGTGCTCCGCCTGGAAGATCGCATCTGTGACCAGCCGGCTCGTGTGCTCGTTCTCGAGCCGGTAGAACACCCGCTGCCCGTCCTGACGCGTCGAGACGATCCGAGCGAGCCGAAGCTTCGCGAGATGCTGCGAGACCGCAGCCGGCTGCTTGTCCAGGATGTCCGCCAGGTGGTTCACCGACAGCTCGCCCGCATCCTTCAGCGCGAGCACGATCCGTACCCGGGTCGCATCTGCCAGCATGGCGAACACCTCCACCGCGAGCTCAACGTACTGACTGTCGGGGAGCCGTCCACATATCGCCTTATCTGCATCCATACGCAGATTAAAGATCAACGGCGAGTTCGGTGCAAATTGGACGGCTCATTTCGCCTTTGCTGCAGTTCAGTCGTCGTCGAAGTCGACAGGCTTCCCACGCAAAGCCGCAACCGCTTTGATGATCAGCTGGACCGCCGCGATAGCAATCACAACCGAGACCCCCAGGGCAAGCACCGGGTCGAGCCAGTAGAGGCCATTCGTGACCAGGATGATGATGCCGGCCACCGTGATCGCCGCCGCAGCTGCAGCGTCTGCGAGGGCGTCGATCAACACAGACCGCATATGCAGATCCTCGCCCGCTGCTGAGCGGCCGAGGACGAAGGCGCCAGAAAGCATGACGACCATTGTGACCAGGCTGGCGATCACCATCGGCAGACCCTCAACCGGCGGGGAACCTTCACGCAGCCGGGAGATCGCCTCGATGGTGACGGTCACCGTCACGGCAAGCAAGAGCGTCGCGTTCACGAGCGCGGCGACGGCGATCGGCCGTTGCGCGTGCGGGTGGTCCGGATCCCGATCACGGAGAGCTATGGCGACCAGTCCCAGCACGAGCGCGAAGCAGTCAGCCACGGTGTCGCCTGCGGCAGCGAGAACACTCACCGAATGAGCAAGAACCCCCGCGATGACCAGGCCGACGATCAGCGCGACGTTGAGGCCGAGAACGATCAGGATCCGTCGACGTTGACTCCACCTCGGCGGCTTCCCGGCGGCCAGGTCATGCGCGGGGGAATCGGGAGCACCGGACACCTTTGCATTGTTCCATCCCACCACCAGGTGCGCAGAGTGCACCCTCGGCACCGGTCGGCTAACTGACGGCGCCTGGACCCCCGTCTGCGCTTGAGGTGAGGGCCCGTCTAACGGTGGCAGAACCGACTCGGAGGGTCTTGGCGATCGTGTCCCACGTCGCCGGTGGTGTCTGCGCACGCATTTGGCGGGCGACCTCGATGCGCTCCGGTGTCATCACCGTGGGGCGGCCGCCGACACGACCTTGGGCGCGTGCATACTCCAACCCGAGCCGGGTGTTCTCCCGGATGGTGTCGACGCGTAGCTGCGCGAACACGGCGACGATGCCGAACAGCGCGCGCCCCATCGGGCTTGTAGTGTCGATCACCGGTTCGGTGAGGCTCTTGATATCGACGCCCTTGTCCTCGAGCTCGTGCAGCGTCTCGATCAGGATCCGTTCAGTGCCGCCGAGGCGATCCAGCCGGCGCACCAGCAGCACGTCACCAGCGCGGAGGTAGTCCATGCAGGCGACCCATTGCGGCCGGTCCTTGACCCGGCTCGAGTCGCCGTGATCGATGAAGACTCGTTCGGCGCCGGCGGCTTTCAGCTCGGCCTCCTGCGCCTGCGAGTTTTGCTCGCGCTTCGAGACGCGCGCGTATCCGACGACGGTCATCGTCCCCTCCCCCGGTCGTTGTCGTATCCCTGCGTCTGCGATCGCGTCGGCCGCGCCGGCGTCGACGAGATCCCGCGCGACCGCGGAGCGGGACCGCCCATGCTGGCGAACACGCGCAGCTGCTCCAAGCGCTCCGGCGTGAGCCGGCCGCCTGGCGTTGCCGGCTGCACGACCCGATCGAACATCGTGCGCAGGCCAGCGAAGTCCCGGCGCTCCATCGCATCCCGGGACGCATGGTCGTTCTGGGCACCGGTTGCCTGGCTCCAGTCGAGGTCGTAGCCAGCGCCGGCGGCGATCTGAGTCCAGAAGATGCGTTGTGTACGCCCGTTTCCCTCGCGGAATGGGTGCAGATAGTTCACCTGGTCGTAGTGATGCGCCAGGCGCTCCACGAACCGGTCGCGGTCTAGGCCGCGCAGCTGCTTCTCGTCCGCGAGCTCCGCGAAGGCGAACCCTCCCCGGACTCGAGCCGGGACACCGGCATGAAGAATTCCGCGTCCGCGTCGGTGCCTTTGCGGATATCGACAGTGCGCAGCTGGCCGGCCCAGTCGTAGACGTCCTGGAACAGTTGGCCGTGGATCGCTTGCAGCTGTCGGAGATCCCCGGTGGCCTTCACCGGTCTGAGGATCATCTGGACGCGTCGTGCCTCCACCAGGTCGGCCTCGGCGTCGTCGAGGGCGCGTTGATCCGTGATGCCGACGTTGTTGCGGAGGATGCCCGAGGCGGGCTCGAGGTACGGGTCGACGAACTCAGGCAAGGCCGTAGCGGGCGCGGGTGCGACGCACCAGCTCGTCGGCGTCGAACTCCCCTCGACGAACGCTGCCGCATCCGCACGGAACTCGGCCGTGGACGACAGACCCTCCATCTCGGAGCTGTGCGCAGCGTCAGCCACCACACGCTCGCGGAGCTCGCGCTCGGCGGCGGAGATAGTGCTCGCAGTCTTGACGCTCATCGCTGCCCCTTTCGACCTTCCCATTCTACCAGACCTGCTCAAAAACCCTCGGGCCATGTTTTGAACAAATGGCGGTTTCGGCAAGGGTTTTGAGCAACACGTCATCCGCGTAATCCCGGGCTGGGCGATCGACGCAGCGACGCCTGCTCGCAAACGATCGTTTTCGGTAGGCTTCCCTCGGTGGTCAGCGGTACTACCCGGGCATCGCCGCAGCGCCAAGCGAGTCGTGCCACCTGAATAGCCTGCGAAACGCAAGTGACGAATGGACGCGACGGCATTACGGCCGCAAGTACGCCCAGCCTTTGCGCTGTCGGATCACGAGATGAGCGATTCCCGACGGAACGATAACGGAGTCCGGCACGAGTTGTTCAGGGCCGATTTCCATGCTTCGGAGGGTGTTCTGGCAGGCGTCGACGATGAGCCCGCCGTGTTGGAGGGCGCGGAGGGTCTCGCGGTGCGGGCTATCTGGTAGGACGATGCTGATTCCCGGCCCGTGGACGACGAGTTCAAGATCGGTTCCCGGTCCAAGCGCGTCCATGAGGTTGCGGATGTTCCGCAGGACAGCGCCGTGCTTGATCGGATCGGCCTCGTTTAGGTGGATGACCACACCAGCCGTCGGTGCCTCGTTCACTGTCTTCATGCCAAAGTCAGAAAGAGTTTTTGCAGCTCTTCGACCGTCATGGGGTCGGAGGTGTCGTCGGGGTCGGTGATGCATTTCTGCATGGCGGTGGAGATGATCTGGAAGCCGGCTTTGTCGAGCGCACTGGAGACTGCGGCGAGCTGGATGACGACGTCGCGGCATTTGCCGCCGTTCTCGACGGCGGCGATGACGGCGTTGAGCTGGCCCTGCGCGCGGCGGAGCCGATTGAGCACGGGCTTGATGTCAGAGGCGGTGGTGGTGGCCACGGTATGTTCTACTTTCTCGATGGCGCCGAGGGGGCGTCGTGGGTACCCGCCAGGGTATCTCTTCGGGTCAGGTGCGTGCCTTGGCGGCGGTGAGTTCAGCTGGATCGATGGCGCGGATTTGGCCGATCAGATCCTCGAGGTCGCGGGCGGCGAGGGCTCCGGGCTGGGAGAAGACGAGGACCCCGTCGCGGAAGGCCATGAGGGTGGGGATCGAGGTGATCCCGGCGGCCGCGGCGAGTTCCTGCTCGGTCTCGGTGTCGACTTTGCCGAAGACGATGTCCGGGTGCTGTTCGGAGGCGGTCTCGAAGACGGGGGCGAACATGCGGCAGGGGCCGCACCAGGCCGCCCAGAAGTCGATCAGGACGATGTCGTTCCGCTCGATCTGGCCCTTGAGCGTGTCGGCGGTGAGGGTGACGGTGCTCATGGTCAGCTGCGTCCGAAGAGCCGGCCGAAGAACCCGCCACCGGAGGCGGCAGCCTTCTCGGCGTCGGTGTGGGTGCCGTTGCACCACTGATTCGCGGGCACGCGCCGGCGAACGTCGGCGACGTGCTGGCCGCAGCCGCTCCAGGTCGTCTTGCCGCAGACTTTGCAGGTGGCGGGGTAGCACATGGGTTGGAACTCTCTTTCTTGGGTCTGGTAGGGGCGATTCGGTATACCCCCTCCGTATAGTACGATACCGGGGAGGGTATCACCAAACCGCCCTCGGGAGGTACACAGCATGAAGATCGTGATCGTTGGCGGAGTCGCCGGAGGAATGTCGGCCGCGACCCGGCTGCGCAGGCTCGACGAGACTGCGGAGATCGTGGTGTTCGAGCGCGGCCCGTACGTCTCGTATGCGAACTGCGGGTTGCCCTATTACGTCGGCGGCGTGATCACCGATCGGTCGTCACTCCTGCTGCAGACTCCGCAGTCGTTGGCGGCCCGGTTCCGGCTCGATGTGCGCACCGGCCATGAGGTTCTCGCGATCGATCCGGTCGCGCGCACCGTCTCGGTGTTCGACGTCGCCGCGGGCGAGACCATGACCGAGAGCTATGACGAGCTGATCCTCGCCGTCGGAGCTTCTGCACGGGAGGCCGCGGGGCATCCCGGCATCCCGACGCACACCCTCCGCACGGTGGAGGACGTCGACGCGATCGGCGTGCTGGTGGACGCCGCCGCGGACAACCCTTCCGCTCTCGTCGTCGGGGCCGGCTTCATCGGCCTCGAGGCCGTCGAGAACCTGGTGCGGCGCGGCATCCACGTCACGCTCATCCAGCGCGGCCCACACATCCTGAGCCCGCTCGACGTGGAGATGGTTGCGCCCGTTGAGGCGCAGCTGCGTAGCCACGGCGTCGACGTGCGCACCTCCGTCACGATCGACACGGTCGAGGCGGGGGTGGTGCTGCTCAGCGACGGCGCGACGGTTCGGCCGGACTTCATCATCGACGCGTCTGGTGTGGTGCCGAGCGTGGACCTGGCGCGCTCGGCCGGTCTGTGGCTGGGGTCGACGGGCGGGATCGCGGTCGATGCCCGCAACCGCACCAGTGTCGAGCACATCTTCGCCGTCGGTGATGGCGTCGAGAAGGTGGATGCGCTCAGCGGCGCAGAGGCGCTCGTGACCATGGCCGGGCTCGCCAACCGTCACGGCCGATCCGTAGCCGACGTCATCGCCGGCCGCGAGGAGCACAACACGCCCGCCCTCGGCACCGCGATCGTGAAAGTCTTCGACGCCGTCGCGGCGAAGGTCGGCTGGGGGGAACGGCAGCTCACCGCTGCTGGGCGGGCGCACCGAGTCATCCACACGCATCCTGCCTCGCACGCCACCTACTACCCGGGTGCCCAGTCCATGTCGATGAAGCTGCTCGTGGACCCTGCGACGGATGCGATCCTGGGTGCGCAGATCGTCGGCGGCGAGGGTGTCGATAAGCGTATCGACGTGATCGCGGTCGCCATGGCGGGCGGGATCACCGCCTCCGGTCTGATGCGTCTCGAGCTGGCGTATGCGCCTCAGTTCGGGTCGGCGAAGGACCCGATCAACCAGCTCGGCTACGTCGCCGACAACCTCCGCAACGGGACCACCCGCTCCCTGCAGTGGCACGAGCTCGGCGCCGCGCTGGCCGCGGGCGCCACCCTGGTCGATGTGCGCACGGCCGGTGAGCATGCGGCCGGCTCGATCCCCGGCGCTGTGAACATCCCAGTCGACGAGCTGCGCGACCGGCTCGGCGAGCTGCCGGCCGGCCCGATCGTGGTGCACTGCCAGGTGGGCCAGCGCGGTCACACCGCCGCGCGCATCCTCGACCAGCACGGTTTCGACGTCGTCAACCTCGACGGGGGCTACCGCACCTGGGTGGCCGGCACATCGCTGGCTACGCCCGTACCGGTCAAATCGGCGTGATGAGGTGGCGTCACAAGCGCTGCTTGTGACGCCACAACCGGCTCGATCTAGCCCGTTTCGGGCAGATCCGTCACGGTCGAAGCATGGAACTCTCTCCCGTCCGGACTCTGCCGAGAAGGATCGCTGCCCGGGGAGCCGAGGTCGCGCCCGGTGTTGGGCTGACCGTTCTGATTGCGCTGGCCGCCACCGGTGTCTCGCGCGTGGTGCCAGCGGTCGGCAGCGCCCTCCCGGCCCTCGTCATCGGAATCGCGGTGAGCCTGATTCGCCGGCCAGGCGCCCGGCTCGTGCCAGGCATCGGCTTCTCCGGGAAGTTCGTGCTCCAACTCGCGGTCGTCCTGTTGGGCGTCCAGCTCTCGTTGTCGAGCGTGCTCGTCGTGGGTGTGCAGTCCCTTCCCGTAATGCTCTCCACGCTGGCGGTGTGCCTCCTCGCCGCGTGGGGCGTCGGCCGGGCTCTGCGCATTCCGCGCCGGGAACGCACCCTGATCGGTGTCGGGACCGGGATCTGCGGCGCGTCGGCGATCGCGGCGATCTCTCCGATCATCGGCGCCGCGAGCTCCGAGATCGCCTACGCGGTCTCGACGATCTTCCTGTTCAATGCGGTCGCCGTGCTGGTGTTCCCTCTCATCGGGCATGCGCTGGGGATGAGCACCCACGCATTCGGTCTGTTCGCGGGCACCGCGGTGAACGACACCAGCTCGGTGGTCGCCGCCGCGAGCCTGTTCGCGACCTCCGCGCTCGGATACGCCGTCGTCATCAAGCTCGTGCGCACGCTTATGATCGTCCCGATCAGCATCACGCTCGCCGTGGTCGAGCACCGGCGGACGAAGGCCGGCGCTCCGCTGACCGCGCGGCGGTTGATCAGTCTCATCCCCTGGTTCCTCGTCGGATTCCTCGTCGTCGCCACAGCCAATACGCTCATCGCGGTTCCCGCCGACCTGCACGAAGGGCTCGTGACGGCGAGCGTGTTCCTGGTAGCGGTGGCGCTCGGCGGGATCGGCCTGTCCACCGATGTGGCGGCGATCCGTCGCGCCGGTTGGCGGCCGCTGGTGCTGGGCGCCGTGCTGTCGACGCTCGTCACCGTCACCAGCCTGGGAGTGCTCGCCGTTACCGGGCAGCTCTGACCGCCGTCACGAGATCGCGTGCACGACCTCCAGCAGCGGACGTGCGCTCGCGGGCACGCCCGACCCGCTGCGCCGCCACACCGCGGTCAGCGGCCGGGTGATGCGCAACTGCCGGATCGGGACTTTGACGAGGGTCCCGGTGGCGACCTGCTCCCGCACGGCCAGGATGCTCAGCACGGCTGGGTGGTCGCCCGCCGCAGCGGTGGCGCGGATCGCACTGGTGGAGGAGAGCTCCAGCGCCGGTCGAACCGGCGGATGACCGGCATCCGTCAGCGCGCGCTCCAATGCGAGACGGGTCCCCGAGCCGCGTTCGCGGGAGACCAGCGGAGTGCGGGCGAGCTCCTCCGCCGAGATGCCGCGCGCCCGTCGCGCCCACGCATGGGTGCGTCCGACGACGACGACCAGTTCATCTGACGCGAACTCCACAGTGCCCAGATCGGTGGGTACATCCGGCGTCTCGATGAACCCGATCGACGCCGCGGCGTTGCGGACGGCCAGGAGGACCGCTTCGCTGTTCGCGGCCGTCAACTCGATGCGCGGTCCCCGCCCGCCGGCACTCAGCGCCGTGAGCCAGCGCGGCGCGAGATGCTCCGCGATCGTCATGCTGGCGGCGATACGCAGCGTGTCGTCCGTCGTCTGGCGCAGGGAGGCGACGGAGGCGCCGAACCGTTCCGTGGCGTCCAGGAGGTCGGCGGCCCACTCCACGATGAGGGCGCCCGTCTCGGTCGGATGCGCGCCCCGACTGCTGCGCACGAGTAGAGCCGCGCCCAGATCCAGTTCCAGCGCCGCGAGCCGCATCGAGGCCGCCTGTTGCGTGACGCCGGCTTCGCGGGCTGCGGAGGAGATGCTACCCGTCCGGGCGACCGCCACCAGCAGCCTCAGGCCTGCAATGTCCACGAACGCCTCAGTCTTCGCACCCGCCCACGCTATCCCGCCTCGGCCCCGAGCTTCTTGCCGGGGCACCGAAGTCAGCAGTTGCACCGATTCCGTGGCGGCGGCTGCCGGTCAGCCCCGCTGAGCTTCGGCGGTCGCCTGTTCGGCCGCCTGGGGTTGCAGGTCGGTGAGTGCCGGCCGCAGATAGGGGAGGGTTCCGCGCCCGGGTGTCGACGGGTCTGGACGATGAACAGGGTGATTCCGACGGCGACGGCGGCGAAGGAGGCCCACACGTTCGCGGGGATTCCCAGCCACCCGTCGCTGGTCGGGTCGATGCGGATCGCTTCGAGCCAGCTGCGGCCGAGTCCGTACCAGATGAGGTAGAGCGCGAGCACGCGACCCCACTGCAGGCGGAATCGCCGCTCGAGGAGCAGGATCAGGGCGACACCGACGAGGTTCCAGATGATCTCGTAGAGGAAGAGCGGGTGGAACAATGTGCCGGGCGGCATCCCGGCGGGGAACTTGGGATTGGTGGCTTCGATCTGCAGTCCCCACGGGAGGGTGGTCGGCAGGCCGAAGAGTTCGTGGTTGAAGTAGTTTCCGAACCGCCCGAGTGACTGGGCCACGAGCAGCGCTGGGGCGAGAGCGTCGGCGAATGCCCAGAACCGGAGGCCGGCACGTCGGCAGGCGATGTAGACCCCGAGAGCGCCGCCGAGGAGGGACCCGTAGAGGGCGTTGCCGCCGTCCCAGATGGCGAAGACATTCCAGAGGTTCGCGCCCGGGTAGAAGTAATCGCCGACGTGGGTGAACACGTGGTAGAAGCGGGCGCATACGATGCCGAGCGGCACGGCCCAGAGGACGACATCGAGCACGATTCCTCGGTCGACGCCGCGGCGACCGAGCCGGCGCGCGGTGATCAGGGCCGCGGCGATGATGCCGCCGAGAATGCACAGCGCATAGGCGTGCACAGTCAGTGGACCTATCTGGAACTGTGCCAATTGCGGGGGTGGGCTGGGGATGCTCAGGGCGAGCACGGATCTCCTCTAATTCAACCGACGGTGAGCTAGTGCATGTCCTGCCGAAGAGCGGAAGCGCAAAGCGGGAGCCGGACAGCGGGCAGTAAGTGCCGTGTGCCGAGACGTTCGTGCCTTCTCGCTCGTTCAGACCGCGGGGCGTCCCAGCTCACGCTCCGACCCTAAAGCACAGGCCCTCACCAGCGCGGGGTAAGTAGTGCGCCGAGGCTAGCAGCGGCTGCGAATGTTCACACGGTCGGCTCTACTCTTCCACTTCGGGGTTTCTGAGCTGTGAACGAGAGCGCGGGCCTGCTTGCATGGGTGTGCGAAAACGATCGTTTGCGAGCAGATTTTGGGCAGAGCTCTCCTGCCGGTTGGGGGCACCTGCGATTTTTGGCTACTTCTTCCCGCCGCGGAACGCCCTAATGAGGCGCACGACACGACGGTTGACCCTGTCACTGAAAGCAGCGACCAGGATCACGACGCCGGCGACGAGCCCGAAGAACGGGAACGCGCTGGCGTACTGAAGAGCCTCGGTCAGCAGTGGGGGCATCAGCCACCTCCTGTTGCGAGGTGTCGACCCAACCGGTCGACGAAGGTTGACCGCCGGACGGCAATCAACCAGTCACATGCGGCGATCCGCACGGGTGGTACGGAGTTCGCCGGTTAGAACAACAAAACGGCCGAACCTTCCGGTTCAACCGTTTTTTGCGCACTACTAGAGCGCTCCTCACTTTACCGCGAAGGCACGCAGAAACGCAACCAACCGCGCCGGGCTCCCCGTCGGGTGTGCCGGGTACGCTCTGCGCTATGTGCGGACGTTTCGCGATGGACGACAAAGTGAATGCGGCGATCACCGAATTCGTCGAGTCGACAGGCAAGATGCCGGAGGACTGGCGACCGGGTTGGGAGCCCAGCTGGAACATCGCGCCGACCGAGAACATCCCCCTGCTGTTCGAATCCGGCAACGGCGAGGCGGAGCCGCAGGCCCGGTTTGAGGCGGCGTATTGGTCGCTGGTGCCCAGCTGGTCGAAAACGTTGAAGCTGAAAGCGTCGACGTTCAACGCTCGAGCTGAGGACATGGCCGAGAAGCCGTTGTGGCGCGGTCCGGTGAAGTCACATCGGGCGATCGTGCTCGCGAACGGGTATTACGAGTGGCAGGGGCCGAAAGGTCACAAAATCCCGTACTTCATCCGCTACCCGGACGATCAGGTGATGGGGTTCGCCGGCCTCTACTCCTGGTGGGCCGACCCGACGAAGGATCGCGACGACGACTCACGGTGGCAGCTCACCGCCACCATCATCACGTCCGACGCGGTGCAGACGTTGGCGGACATTCACGACCGGAATCCGGTGATTCTGCCGCAGCGGATGTGGGAGCACTGGATCGATCCGACCGTGGCCGGCGACCAGACGCTCGTCGACGAAGCCGTACGCGCCGGAATCGCGGAGGCGGAGACGCTGCGATTCGACCAGGTGGGCCCGGTGCGAGGCAACGGGCCGGAGCTCACTCAGCCGCTCGAGTAGGACTCTTGCGGTCCGGTGCGCGTCCGGTCGGTTCAGTTATGGGGCGTGACAGTTCCAGCGGAACCGTCGACGGTCACCAACTGCCCTGTGGTCAGCTGCACGGACGCATTCCCCGTGCCCACGACGGCAGGGATGCCGTATTCGCGGGCGATGAGTGAGGCGTGCGCGGCGAGCGTGCCACCATCGGTGACGACTGCTGCTGCGAGTGAGAACAGTGGCGTCCAGGCGGGCGCGGTGGCTCTGGCAACGAGAACCTCGCCTTCCCGAAAACTGTCGAAATCGGCGGGACCGTTGATCACGCGCACCCTTCCCGTTGCGCGGCCGATGCTTGCTGGGTGGCCCAGGATCGCCCCTTCCGGCACCTCGTGGCCAGCTCTGGCCGTCGCGACGGCGCGTGCGATCGGATCACCGATAAGGCGAGGCGGCGTGCCGATGGTGAGCGGCGCCGGCAATCGACGTTGCCTGCCCCAGAGGCCCCTCCGCTCCTTCGCCTGCGTGGTCAGGCCGGCTGCCGCAGCACGGATCTCGCTGAGCGTGAGGAAGTAGACATCTTCGGCGTCGTCGATCACTCCCGCCTGTCGCAGTTGTGCGTCGAGGTGTTGGGCGCATCGACGAAGCACGGGCCAGCCGAGGGTCAGGTACCGGGCCTGTTCCTCACGAAGAGAGGCGAATCGTTGGTTGACGGCGAGAAGCCCGTCGAACTTGCTGAGCAGCTTTCGGTTGCCTGCCAGCGCCGTCCGGCAGGCGGCCTCCGCTGCCACGCGTTCGGAGACGAGGGTGCCTGTCCTGGTGTGATCCACAGCACGGGTTGGCGATGCGTACGTATCCTCGGCGGCGTTTTCCCCGGCTGTTGGGAAGTACCAGTCGAGCGAGTAGACGGCATGGCCTGGCAATGTCGCTGCCGCGTCTGAAAGCCCTCGAAGCAGCACCTGGTGTCCGGCGTCGCCGAGAGCGGTCGATATGAGCGCCGGGGCCAGGTGTTCAGCCCAGAACTTGGCGAGGGCGCCCTCCATTTTCCAGGCTGAACCGCCGACCACGGCGAGGGACCAGAAGTAGGAGCCGGCGATCGTGGAGACATCGTTCACCAACTCCTCGATGCGCCCTGTGTCGGCCGTGTCGAGCTCGGCGTCCGCGACGCTTACTAGGCGGCGGTAGGTGGGGAGGGTGTCGTCGCGCCATTCGGCTTCAAGTCGGTGGATGGTGGCGCGGTCGGCTGCGACGGGATTGCGGGAGACGCGGGCGAGAACGTTGTAGAGGAACCACGGTGCCCGGCCGCCGCTGTCGATGAGTACCCGCCAGAGGGTCTTCGGTGACGGGATGGGTGTTGCGTTGTAGTACCAGCCGTTCACTGTGGCGTAGCGAAACGGGACGCGCACCCGAGCGGACTTCCACATCCCATCGAGGTACCCCGACTCGAGGTTCGGGATGATCCAGTCCGCGAACAGCGGGGTCATCGCCTCAGGCAGCCATTCGCCGAGCCGGAAGTTGCGTGCCCACAACCCGGGCCCAGGTGGCGTCCACTCAACAGCGTCGACGATAGCGGTCATCGGGCGCGCCTGAATCAGGAACAGGGTGCCGTCGTTGTCGATCGCCCACTCAATATCTTGGGGCGATCCGAACTCCATCTCGACGCGACGGGCTAGGGCAGCAACCGCCAATGCTTGAACTTGGGTGAGCACGCCTTCACCATCACGAGTGAGCGCGGCCTTGGAGTTGCGGATAACCCATTCTTCACCGATCGCTTCGCCCGCTACGAGTTGCTCTGCGAGCCCGCGAACGGCGGTCACGATCGTCTCGTCCCGGTGCCCGGTCAACGGATTGGCGGTGAACGCCACTCCAGCCGCACTCGGTTGGATCATCTGTTGCACCAGGACTGCCACGTCAGTGGCTGCCGCCGTTCTCCCCCGATTTGCGTTGGCCGCATGATATGCGGCCACGCGAGCGTCCAGTCCCGACGCGATGACGTGCCGGACAGCGTCGGCGAGGTTCCCACGCTCGACGTTCAGCACGGTTTCGTAGAGGCCCGCATAGGACGCATCCGCCAGATCCTCCGCCACAGCAGACGACCGGACAGCGAAGGGGCGGCACCGATTCGGTCTACCGCCGTGTCGAGGGCGGCGTCGAGATCATCTCCGAGTGTGTTGAGCGCGGTCGCAGTGACCACGAGCCCGGCAGGGACACGGAATCCGTGTGCGACAGCGCGGACTAGATTCGCCGCCTTGCTCCCGATGAGGTCACTTCTGGGATCCTCGATTTCATCAAGCGACGGGAGGACAGCTGTGTCGGTCATGGTAATCGCCCACCAATAGGTAGTAACGCAATACGTAGTGTTGCTACTATAGGCCTGGAGAACCGGAGTCGCCAGGCCAACGTCACGACGATCCGTCGGAATGGAGGGCCTATGTTGCCGATGAGGCCGGAGGCACTGAAAGGCCACCTCGACGCTCTGCTCTTATCCGTCCTAGAAGACGAGCCCCGACACGGATACGCGATCATCGAGGCGGTCCGGTCCGGCAGCGGTGGCACATTCGACCTGCCAACCGGCACGATTTATCCAGCTCTTCACCGGCTCGAACGTGCTGGCTATATCGACAGCCGGTGGCACGTTATCAGTGGTCGTCGCCGACGCGAGTACGAACTGACCACCGCTGGCCGACAAGCGCTCGGTAACGAACGCGCCCTCTGGACCCAGTTCTCGACCGCGGTTTCCGCCCTTCTCCAGGAGAAACCATGGCCCGCCGTCACGCCGTAGAGCCGGCACCCCCAGGAGTCGAGTCGGCAAGCCAAATGGTGGAAAGCTACCTGGTGGCTCTCGGGCAGCAATTGCACGGCTCGTCCCGCGCGCGCGCGGCCGTGATCGAAGAGATCCACGGCGGGTTGGATGACGCAATCAGCGCGACGGCTTCTCACGAAGTATCCGCGCAGGCTGCCGCGAAAAAAGCGATCATTCAGCTCGGCACACCCCGTGAAGTCG
This sequence comes from Leifsonia sp. P73, assembly GCF_051059105.1. Lineage (NCBI taxonomy): Bacteria > Bacillati > Actinomycetota > Actinomycetes > Micrococcales > Microbacteriaceae > Leifsonia > Leifsonia sp. P73. The sequence goes on along the minus strand of NZ_CP194932.1, from coordinate 39,895 downwards.
CTGCCGCCTTCGCCGGAGAATTGGCAATACGCCAAGCACGCAAGATCCTATGGTTGCTGCTTCTCACCGGACCTCTCGTCGGCATTTGGTGGTTTCTCCTACTCGCCGCACCCGTCAGGGACATCCAGCCGGCTAGCGTTCTCGCGGCAATCCCCGCCCTGCCCGTCGTCGCAGCAGCTGTCGCTCTCATCGTTGTGATCCTCATGACAACAGGCACCCTCATCCGCTGGCTGCCCGAGTCGCGACCATCGCAGGCGGTGCTCGCCGCGACTATCGTCGGACTCGTGATTGTCGCGGTCGACTCAACCATGCTCGCGATCCTCGCGACCCGGATCCATACCGGCGGCGCCGCCACGCTCTCTCCAACGATCGCCGTCATTGCCGCGATCACCAGCACCTTCAGGCTTCCGCTTGCCGCGGTGGCCGCGCGGCAAGGGTGGCGCACGCAACGCTTGCTTGGGCGCCCAACATAGACCTAGCTCATCTCACCTGGTTCCCGCGGCGCGCTCTCCTGAGGCACGGCGTTGCGGAGGCGGAGCCCGCCTGCGCTTGCATCAACTCACCCAGACGGGGCAACGGGCCCGAGGTCACTGCGGCGGTCGCGTCGGGCGCTGCTGACCGGTGCGGGGGTCGAGGCCGGCTAGCCACCGTTCGCGTTGCTCGTCGGGGGTGACGATCTGCCCCTGTGGGTCGGTGACCGGGGCGAGGAACGTTGGGGTACCGAGGGCGCTTTCGGCGGCGAGTTGCGCCTCCGCGAGGGTTTCGTAGTAGCCGAGGGGCCAGCGGCGATCCCGCTGCAGCACCCAGTGATCGACGCGATACATCATCAGCGTCTCGCCGGTGATCTTGTTCACCGCCGGCCCGTGATGGATCAGGAAGCGCGGTTGTATCGCGTCGTCGAGAACGAGCCAGTCGCTCTCCCCCACCCGAATCGTCTTCACGAACTCTATTCGAACATACTTTCGAATTTCTGTTCTAATGGGCTCATGGGAACGAACCGGCGATACCCCGAGATGGGGCTCGGCCGCGGCATTGATGAGATCCTGATCCGCGCTCAACCGGTCAGCCTCACCGATGATGAGCTCGATGTCGAGCACCATCCCGTCTACCGGCCGGCGGAGCCGCGACCGGTGCGGGCGTGGGTGCGTTTTCCGGAGACGGTGATCCGGCCGGAGTGTGAAGCTATTGCCTGGACTGATCGGGCCGTGCAGGTCCGTTGGACGTCAGTCAACGGCATCGTGCGCACCGCGTGGGTGTGGCGGGGCGCGATCGAGGATGGGTGGGGCCGTCCGCCCATCCCACCGCGCCGGTAGCGGCAACCAATAGGATTCGCCCATGCCGCTGGTGCCCTTCCCTGATTGGGAGAACCCAACGATGTGGGTCAACCCTGAGCACATCACCTCGCTTGTTCCAACCATCACGACGCCACCGGCGCCGATCATGGTCAGCGTGCGCTGCAAGCTGCAGGGGCTATCGGAGTTCGTGATCCACCTCGGCCAGTTCGACTCCCCCGCCGCTGCGCAGCAGCGCTGGCGTAGTCTGCTCGAGTTGCTGGGAAACGCTGTGCTCGATTCGCCCAAACGACCCGCGTAGACGCAAGAAAGCCCCAGCCGGGAGAGAGAGCGGCCGGGGCTTGGTTCTTGTGACATCTGGCGTCGGAGTGTCGACGTTGACTCCCTATTCGCCCTGAAGCGGCGGAAGGTAGTCGCCGGTGCCCGGCCGCCGGATCGGTACGTCCCAGGGGGCGAGCGGCGCCGGCTGATATTCGTTCTTGGTGCGGTACTCGAGGACGGCCATGTAGTGCAGGTGGCGGTCGACAATGTGGGCGATTGTTCCGTCCATCGCGATCAACATGCGCTCCAGGTCGTGCTCCGCGTCTTCAATCTGGCGCAGGAGCTCGTCTCGCTCCTGCAGCGCGGCGCGAACGCCGTACACATACAGCGCAAGGCCCTTCTGGGTGAGGCGGTCCATTCGGACTCGCCGTGCCGGCCGTTCGAGATCCTTGCCACCGAACTCCGGTGGTGCGGGATGGAAGTCCATCGCACCCTCCTGCTGGGGTTTCGGCCCGTCGTCGACGAAGGCGCGGTGGTAGTAGTAGGCCGCTTCCTGGCGGAGCTCGTGCAGCTCGACGTACAGGTCCGCGAAGCTCTCGCGCGTGTCCTGGATACCGCCAAGGATGATTTCTGCCGGCGTAAACGTGGTCATGGGGATGCCCCGCTCAGGGGCATCGAAGGGGGCGCACGCAACGCGTGCGCCCCTGCGTCCAGTCTGCCGTCACTGGCAGGAGTCGCATTGAAAGTCCTCCATCGGGTCGATCGGGACGGTGTAGGGCTCGGGTGCAGCCTGGTAGTGCTGGTCCCCCGGTTCGTCACCGTGTGCGTGTGCGTCCAGCCACATATCGGCTGCTGCAGGCTCTCCCAACGCCCGGAGGATCCCGGCCAGCGCTTCGGCCTCTCGGCATCCCAGCGTCGTGGCGACGTCGTGTGCGAGGGTCACGTCGGAAAAAGCCCCACAGAACCGGGTGACGTCATCGGTGTCCGTAATGAGTGTGCTCATCGTCTTCTTCTCTCTCTCAACCAACCGTTTTTCTTTGCCTTGCGGCGAGAGAAATCGATAGTGAGCGGGAGCACCGAGAGTGCCGGGTCGTGGAATACCGGAGTGAGCGCAGCGAGTGAGGATATGCCGCGAAAGCCCGGAACGGCAGGCGCGGAGCGAGCTACGGTGATCGGCCGGAAAGGTCAAAGAATGCAGAGCACTTTCAGTGCCGCGCAGCGGCTCCATTGGCGGGCGGCCTCCGTGCCGCAGCGCCCCGCTATCGACCACTCCCACGTGCATAAGTCCCCCGAACGGTCACTATATGCAAAACGGATCCGCGACGCGGCCGACACCGCAGGGCCCGGCTGACGTCTTCGGCATGGGGGCCGCCCCGCCAAGGCACGGATCGCATACAGTGCATAAATGGCTCTATTGCCGCTATTAGCGCCAATGCTTCTAATAGTGGCAATTGCACCATTAGCGCCATCCGCTCTACTAGTGCCATTGGTGCTATTGGCGCTAATCGCTCTATTGGCTCTAGGCGTGTCATTGCCACTAATGGAGCCATTTTGCCCGAAACTTGTGATGTGAACGGGAGAGTGAAGATGCCTGCAGGACCTCTAAGCGCCAATGAGCGCGCTGCGCTTAGCCGCACCATCGCGGTAATCAACAGCAAAGGTGGCGTATTGAAAACGTCGATCTCTGCGAACGTCGCCGGCTATCTAGCTTCCAGCGGCTTCCGTGTGCTTCTTGTCGATCTTGACCCTCAGGGGAACTTGGCCGAAGACCTGGGATACACCGGCCAGGAAACCGACGATGAAGGGGAGTCGTTCGCGCGAGCGCTCATGCTTGGCGAGCAGGTTGGTCCCGTGACCGCCGTAAGGCAGAACCTTGATGTGCTTGTTGGGGGACCTCGCCTCGACGAGGCAGTCGCGGTTCTCGGGGTAAAAGCGAGCAAAGACCCCGATGGTGCAAAGCTCTCACTGGCTCGCCTTTTGGCGCCTATCGCCCCGAACTACGACATTATCTTGTTGGACTGTCCGCCAGGGGATGAGACGCTCCAGTCCGCGGCCGTTGCGGCCGCGCGGTACGCGTTGGTGCCGATCAAGTCGGATGCGTCTAGCCGGAAGGGTATGGCTGGTGTCGCCGCTCGCCTTGAGGGCGTTCTGACGTTGAACCCCCGCATTGATCTCCTTGGGGTTGTGCTTGTTGCCACGGGTAAGGGCGCCACAGCGATTCAGGCTGAGGCCCGCACCCATGTGAGCAACCTCTTCAACAGCGATCCTGACGTTCTTTTCAGCAGCACGATTCGTCATTCTGAGGCCGTCGCCCAGGCAACGCGCGAGCGCGGGCTTCTGGTCTATGAACTCGATGAGAGTGTCAAGCGGGCACCGAAGTGGTACCAGGTGCTTCGCGGCGAAGCGACAGCGTCGCAGCTCGCACCGCGCACAGCAGGCTCAGTCGCTGACGACTACTTCAACTTGAGCCAAGAGATCGTTTCGCGGATCACCGCGGCCGAACAGGAGGAGGCGCAGTCCGCATGAGCGACGTTGACAGCCCGCGCCGAATTGAGGGCCTTACTCCTCGACGTCAGTTGGATCTCAGCCTGCTCCAGCGGAAGAATCGCGAACAGCCTGCGGTGGACGAGCCCGCGGTCGAGGTGCCGAAGCAAACGACCACAGGGCAGGAGGGGAGCTCGGATTCGGGAGTGAGTAGCTCGAAATCCCGTTCTCGTGCCACCCGTCATAACGCTGAACGCCGCACGTCAACATCCTCAGAGGCGGCTGCTCAGGCGAGCTCGAACGATACGGCCCGGATCTCGTTCTATGTTCCTGATGAGTTGAGTCGACGAGCTAAAGCCGCCTTCCGCGCGACCGCATTCCAGGCAGGCGATCGCACATGGTCAGCATTCCTCGTGCGAGCGCTGGAGTCTGAAGTGAATCGCCGTGAGTCGGAGTACAACGCGGGTGAGCGTTTCGAGGATTCAGGCAAGAACCTGCCTGCCGGCCGGCCATTGGCGTAGCACCTTCAGGCAGCGACGAAGTTCAGCCGGCAGCTCGCTCGATAAGACCGGCGAAGAGGATCCTGTCAGGTTAGCCTCCGTGCCGACTGCGACTGCGGGTGCGGGTGCGGGTGCGGGTGCGGGGGAGGGGCGCCGGCCCCCTCACGACCGGCGGCCCACCGTTCAGCTGGAGGTTGTGGTGGCTGTCACGTCGTCGTGGTCGCCTTCCCAGAAGTGATCCAGGGCGGCGCGGATCATGCTGGCTGCGACACTTTCGGTATCGATGCCCCGCGCCGCTCGCTCGGGGTAGCGCAGTGTGACGGTGAGGGAGCGTGTCGGCGCGGAGTGGTCGATTCCGTCGCTCGGCTCGTCGTCGGCGTATTGGTAGGTCCACGCGAATCCGACTGCACCCTCGGGGCCTTCGCCGTTGCGCTCGAATGCGGCGCGGTGCTCGTCGTCTCCCGGGTGCGGGGCGCGCAGTGCCATTCGAGGCCGCCGACGTCGTAGGTGGTGTTTCCGCATTGCTGGCCGGTGGGGCTGAGGTCCGCGTCGGGCGCGGCGGGGTCGAGCTGCTGTTGGTCGAGAGCGCCGGGCCGCTCGTAGGTGATGATCATGGGGGTTTCCTTCTGGGTTAGTGGGGGAGGGCCGCTCGAGAGCGGCCCTCCCAGGTCTCAGGCGGCGTCTTCGGTGTCGTCGCCCTCGTCGGCGGGGTCGAGGATTCCGGCGATTTGGTGAGCGGCGCGGAGGACGCGGGCAGCGGTGGACTTGATCAGGTCGGTGTCCGCGTCCGACCATCCGGCGATGTAACCGACGCTGTAGGCGCTGGTGTCGAATCCGATCAGGCCGGCGACGACGTAGGCGACGCTCTCGGCCTCGGTCTCCATCAGTCCGCGGTGCTCGACGTACTCGGCCAGGTCCTCGGTGTGGCCCAGGACGACGTGCGCGGTCTCGTGAATCAGGGTCTTGGCCATGTGCTCGGGGCTGAGGTCGGCGTCGACAACGACGACCATTTCCTCAGGGTCGGTGTAGCCGTTCTTGGGGCCCTGGATCGGTCGGAGCTGGACGGTCCAACCTTCCTCGACGAGGTAGGTGGAAAGCGCGTCGACGATGCCGAAATCATCCGCTCCGGTGAGCTGTGCCGTGAGGGTTCCCGCGTCCTGGGCGCCGTCCACCAGGTCGGTCTGTCCGATATCGAACACGGAGAGGATGGGGAAGCGGGCGACCCGCTTTTCTACCTCGTCGCCGTTCTCGTCCTCCGCGGTGATCTTCTTCGTGCTGTAGCCGAAGATCCGGATAGCCTTCTCGCCCTTGCGCACCTGGCGGCCGAGCGACTGCCATTTCCGGAAGCCTGCGACCTGAGATGCCTCGGGCATCTGGGAGAGGATCAGCAGGAGGTTGTTCAGCGAGTAGGCGTGGAACGCTTTCGCGAAGTCGAGGAACGCCCGCCACTGGTCGGAGTCGCGCAGCTGCTCCACCTGGTCGCAGATCGAGTTATGTAGGGCTTCTGCCTGAGCCTTCTTCTCTTCACTGGTCTTGCCGGGTCGACGGGTCTTGGTCACGATTCTCTCCCTGCGTGGACAACTGTTTTTTGTGCCTTCCGGCGAGAGAAATCGATAGAGAGCGGGAGTGCCGGAGCCCCGGGTCGTGGAATACCGGAGGCGAGCGCAGCGAGTGAGGATATGCCGCGAAAGCCCGGGGCACAGGCGCGGAGCGAACTACGATGACCGGCCGGAAAGGTCACAAATGACGTTCAAATAGAGGAGTGCCGCGTAGCGGCTCCGCTGCAACCAGTCAGGGCGGCGGCTGCGTCGCCGCGCAATTTTGCGCCCCTCGGGCGCTGCCCCATCACTTTCAGTCCGATATCAGAGTGATATCACTTCAGGTGCAAGGGCCGGCCTCCGTGCCGGGCCGGGAGGGAGCGGCCCGGGCCGCAGCTGGGGGAGCGACCCGGGGCGTGTGAGCGGCGGGTGTGGGGGACACCCGCCGCTCTTTCACTCACTAGCCGTCGAGGTCAGTGTCGTCCTCGCTGTCAGCGAGGGGCGCGTAATTCGTCCCTGCGTGGTCGATGACGATCTGCTCGACTTCCGAGAGAGCGTATCCCCAGGCGGCGAGCTGGGAAAGGTACGCGGCTTTGGTCGCTTCGGGGTATCGCCACGTGTTCTTGCTGGTCGCGGATTCGATGCCGCCGAGCACCACAGCGAGGCTGACATGCTGCGCCTTGGTGGGGGACTGCTCGACGTGGGCGGCGAGCTTGTCGTCGTAGTAGCCTCCGCGCTCGATGCCGAGCAGCTGGTGGGCCAGCTCGTTTCCGGATGCGGCAGCGGCCCCCACGTCGCGGCGGTGAGTGGTGAGGCCCTGGGCGATCACCTTCGCGGCGTCCTTCGGCAGCGTCTTGCGGGTCAGGAGCTCCGTGAGCCATTCGCGGCGCACTGTCTCGGCCGACGCCCACGCCTTGTTGTTGGCGATCAGCGTACGCCGCTCGGCCTTCTGCTCATCGGTCATTGGGCCGCTGGTGGAGCCCTGGCTGCTGGCCTTATTGAAGCCTGCGGCCTTCGGGTCGCTGAGGAAGTAGCTGACGTTCGGCTCACCGTCGAAGTAGACGCGGACGAACACAGCACGGCCTTCGGCATTCTCGATGTGCTCCGGGGTAACCCGCTCGCCTTCGGCGGTGGTCAGCTCGCGGATGCTGATGAAGTCGGTGTCGTAGTAGCCGCGGTCGTGGTCGAGGATTTCGTAGCCGCGGCCGCGCAGCTCGTCCTCGGCCTGCCCCTTGACCTGTGCCCGGGCGCGGTCGTCGCGAGCACGCTGGGCCGCGTGGGCGAACTGGCCAGGGTCGTCGATTGCGATCTTGATCAGCTCGGCGCGAGTGGCCTCGTCGTCCTCAAACTCGATCAGGGTTGCGGCCTGGTCGAGGGTCAGCTGGTGTTCCTGGATCGCGGATGCGGCGACGGCGTTCTCTGCGACGGCCAACCCGTTCTTCACCACGGCCTGCTTGGTCCCGGTGCGCTTGGCGATCGCCGTGACGCTGAGCCCTTCGAAGGCGAGCTGCTGGAACGCTGCAGCCCGGTCGCCATCGGTGAGGGCTTCGCGCTGATCGTTCTCGACCATCTGCTGCACGATGCGCTCCACGGTGGCCTCGTCCGCCTCGACGATGTAGGCGGGGATGCTGCTCAGTCCAGCCTCACGCGCAGCGAGGGTGCGTCGCTGGCCTGCCCGGACCAGGATGTTGCCCTGGGCGTCGCGCCTGGCGAGAACGGGCGTCAGGACGCCGTTCTCGCGGATGCTGGCCACGAACTCCTTGGTCAGCGGGGCGCTGGGGCGCACGTTGGCTTCGATGATGATCGCTTTGGGGTCGATGTGCTCGACGGTTCCCTGGCTTACGGTAGTGGTGTTCACGGTTCTCTCTCCCGATCAACTGATTTTTTTGCCTGTCTGGCGAGAGAAATCGATAGAGAGCGGGAGCGCCGCAGTACCGGGTCGTGGAATACCGGAACGCAGCGAGGATATGCCGCGAAAGCCCGGCACGAAGGTGCGGAGCGAACTACGATGAACGGCCAGACAGACGAAAAAAGCGCAGCAAGAACAGTGCCGCGCATCGGCTCGGATTGAGCTCGTCACGCTCCCGCCGGCCGGGCATGCCGGGCGAATGGATCTAGCGCACAGACTTCTTCTGCGCGGCGATACCGGCACCGATCAGGCCACCGGCAGACACCAACAGCAGTAAGGCTCCTGCGATCATGCCGACCTCGACAAGCGTCGGCAATTTCATTGCGACCGCCAAGCTGCAGAGGACGACAGCGAGAACGGCAACACACGCCCCGAGAGCACCGAAAGCCTTTGTATCCACGCGTCCACCATAGCGACGCCGGCGCGGGCAATTCGCGATCGGCGCTAGGCGGCGTCTCCGAGGTATTGCCAGCGGCTTTCGGGGCTGAGCGCGCCGGCCGCGACCAGCTGCTCGGGCGCCTTGATGGTCGGCTCGACGGTCGGCGGATCGTGGGTAGCGGGGCCAGATTCGTCTCGCCCGGGGCGGTCGGCCTCGAATAGTGGACGGCTCGATGCATCACGACGTCGTGGGCGCGTCCTGGGGGAGGCGTTCATAGTGGTGAGCTCGGCTTGCCACCAGGTCCACACTTCGCGTTCGGCTCGATATCGTTCGGCTCGATCGAGAAGGGTTCCGGCGACGACCGAGGATCCTTGCTGCCTGGTCACGGAGATCTCGCTTGGCTCTCGCCCATCCTTCACGGTGTTTGACGATGAGCCGATGCCGACGGAGACGGCTGAGGATCCTCGTGGTGTGGCGGATGCCAGTACCGAGGATGCGCGATGCGGTCTCAATGGTGAGTGCTGGGTGTTGACGGAGGGCGGCGTAGAGCTTTCCGGCGAGATGACCGAGGCCGGCGCGGGTGAAGAGGTCGTGTCGACTGTCTGTTAGTTCGTCCTCGAGTTGGGCTACTTGGACGGCGCGAGCGTTGAAGAGATCGGCCGGGGGGCGGGGGTTATTTAGAGGATGTGACCGGACTGTGCCGGAGGTTGTGGAAAGTGTGAGGGTCAAGCGCCATTCGGCGGCGTTGCCGCCGTCGGTGGTGGTGACCTTCTGCACGTATCCATCGCGTGCGAGCCGCTGGAGGGCGTCTGCGGCCGTGGTGCGGCCGAGCCCGACCATCAGGCCCAGATCACGGATCGAGGCCGCTACGACCCGTTTCCCGGTCTGCAGGGTGAGGTAAGCCAGGGCGGTCAGGATCGAGCGCTCGGAGAGCGCGGCTTCCGTCCGTCCCCAGCGCCCGGGGGCGACGCGGAATCGCGTCAGGAGGTCGTCAACGTCGCGCACGATGGCGTCGAGCTCTGTGAGGTCGCGCGGCTTCGCGTGCGACCGGGAGCGGCCGTTGTACGGCCGCGTACTGCTGCGCCTTGGCCCACTGCCGTTCGAGTCGTTCACGCGCCTCAGCGGGCGAGCGGCGGCGGCGGGTGCCGCGGCCGGTGTTCTTGGTGCGGTAGTGCTCCATCCCGGGGGCGGTCTTCGCCGCGTGCTCGACGTCGGCCAACGACCAGCCAGCGTTTGCGGCCGCCAGGAGGCACATGAACCCGGTCCAGGACGGGTTGCTGCCGCCGTCGATCGTGCCCATGTGAGCGGCGCCGGCTGCGGTGAGCTGTCGGTGCGCGCGGTGCGAGCGGTCGACGGGGCCGGATGGGGCGCTCTCAGCGGCTCTCAGAGCGGGTCTCCGCTCATCGAGCACCGCTGCGAGGCCGATCAGTTCGTCAGGAACGATCCTGCTGGCCGTGAGCACGTCGAGACTGCCGCGAATGATGGTCGACGAGGAGCCGTCGCGGTGAGGCGACAGCGGCGGCCGCGCCGCGCCCTCCCGCACGTTCAGGAGCATGCCGTGGTCAAGGGTGCGATAGTTCGCGCGGGCAGCGCGGGCGAGTGACGCCACAACGTCGGCCGGGGCTCCGCCCGGCACGGCGATCCAGATGTGACGGCCGCCGGTCCCGGAGGACTGACACAGCACATAGGCGATCGAGAGTTCGTCGAGGATGACGGCGAGGGCGTCGGCCTCGTCGACGGCGCGCTCCATGAGCTCGGCGTCGACGCCGTGCTTGTCCTTGCCGTCGAAGTCGAAGCAGAGCAGCCGGAACAGGCCCGCATCGTCGGCCAGGCGGATGCACCACGGCGTTGCGGGTGCGCTCGGTCCGACGCGGTAGAAGCTGGGATAGCTGTTCTCGTCGAGACGGCCGTAGGCGTCTCGCTTCATCACGCGCACGCGATCGCGCGGGCTGATTCGGCGGGTCAGCTCCCAAGCTGCATCAACATCGCCAGCAGACTGGCGCACGTTGAAGCCGGCCAAATCGTCGTATTTGGGACTATTTGTGCCTATCATGGTCTCACCTCCAGGTCCTGGATCTGGGCGTAACAAATCCCCCGGTCCTTCCGGGTCTTCTGAACATCACCTTGCGTCTGGTCCCTGGCCAAAGTTCTCAGACGCAAAGGCATCGGCTTTGGCCCGCCATCTCGATGGCGGGCCACCTTTGTTTAACTCGGTTGCTATGGGGCGGCTCCTGAGGAGATAGGCGCGCTGGTTGCGCGGCCGTGAACCTCTGCGGGATGACAGAGGGAGTCTGGGGGCGACCGTGGACGAGAGCGCGGAAAGGGGCGCGAGCGACAGGTGCCGACACGCCGAAGTGACACCACAATGTGTCGCCGTCGAGGCATGAGGGGTTACCATGTCGTCACTCCTAGTTCTTCCCGGTTCTAGGTAAAACAAAGCCCCGGGCTTGTCCCGGATCTTTCAAACAGCCCCTCATCGTCCCGGTCGCCAAACTAGTCAGATGAGCGGCATCAAGCTTCGGCCCGTCACCTAGGTGGCGGGCCATTTGATTTAAGCGGCTGGGATAGGCAGCTCCAGTCGCGTTCGATCGGCTTGAACAGGCGCCAGCTCCGGCATGCCCGCTTCGCGGGCAAGGATCGACGCGATGTAATCTCCGACGTACTGATAGCCGGCCGCGGCGGCCTGCTCTTCGATCTTTTCGCCGACGGGGACTGCAACTCGGGACATAAGAGCCTTGCGCTGTCCCTTGCTTGGACGACCGCCGGTAGCAGTGCGCTTGTTCATGTGCCGATTCAATCCAGTTTCTGTAACTGAAACAGTGAGGCGCGCCGGTACGGCGCGATCCGAAGTTGACATGTCGGGTCATTGGTAGTTGCGCTCCCGCAGCGATGCAGGGCCTGCTTCGACGTCGTGTGGAGACTTGACGCCGCAGAGGGTGCAGTAGTTGTTGCGGAGGGACTGCGGCTTGCTGCAGTGCCGGCAGGGGGCGTCTCCGATGATGCGCTGTGCGCTCTCGGGAGCGTCGTCAACGGTTCCGTCGGGGTTGAGGATCTGCACGAAGGCGTCGGGGTGGATGCCGAGTTGGTAGGTGCCGTCGACGTCGGCGACGGTCAGCCTCACGGGGCGGCCCACCTGCCGGCCGATCGCGGCGCATCGGGCGATGATGCCGGCCCGTATGCGGGCGGTGTCGGCTGCGATCAGGGCGCGGGAGGTTCCGCTGATCGTGAGTTCACCGGATGCGTCGGCGCGCACGATCGCGTTCAGGCGGGGTTGGGCGGGGATGAAGGTCGGCATCAGTAGTTCCTGTGGCAGGTGTCGTTGCAGAGGGTCATGCCGAAGAGCTCGTAGAACTTCTCGGGGTCGACCCAGCCGGGCACGGCCGGGTCGAGGGAGAGCGTGGCAACTTGCGGGTTGATATTGCCTACGACGTTGATGCGGAGGTCGAGGTGGCAGCCTGTGGCGGGTGCTTCATCGCCAACGAGGGAGATCTTCTGGCCGGTTTGCACGGTGTCTCCGACCTTCACGAGTCGGTCGGACTGGTGGCTGTGCAGGTAGGAGATTGTGTAGCCGTCCGGGCTCTTGATCGAAAGGTAGAGGCGGTCGGAGAGAACGACAGTGCCGGGCTGGATGGCGTAGATGGGTTTGCCGCACGGGTTCGGCCAGTTCTGCAGGTCATCGGCCGGGTGGTAGCTGCTTGCCCCTTCGGTGGGCGAGCTGCGCGGGCCGAACTTGTCGGTCATGTTGAACGGCATGTCCAGCGGCATTCCGAGGGCGCCGCTGCCGCATCCGGTGGATGGGGAGGCGGTGACGCCGCTGAGTGCGGCGGTGACCTGTCCGGCGGTGTCCCAGTATTTGGCGTAGTAGTACGGGTCGGCGTTGACCTGCACCTTGTGGGCGGCGATGGTGGGCTCGAGCGTCTCCCAGTTGGGGACGTTCTTCAAGCGCTCGAAGAAGAGCGTCGCGGATTTGAAGGGGTCCATCCGGTCCGCGAGGCTGCCCCAGCTGTCGCGCTGCTGGAACAGACCGCGCGAGTCGGGTCCGGCCTGGTCGCCGTAGTTGAGCACCCGGAGGCCGGATTCGCCCATCGCGGTCATGACGCCGATCTGCTGGGCTTGGGCGCTGAGCCCGAGGGCTTCGGCGGCGTTCATGATGTAGGCGGCGTTCACGAGCTGATCGTGGCCGTAGCCGGCGACTGCGGCGGACGGAACCGTGTTCTCGTCGACCTTGACGCCGGCACCGGCGGGCCCGCACGCGGCTGCGGCGGCGTTGCTGCCGCCGAGGAGCAGGATGAAGCCGAACAGGAGTCCGACGAATAGGACGGGGACGAGCAGTAACGCGAGCACCCCCTTGCCGCCTTGCTGCACGTGTCTACCTCCCCGGTGGCGTGATTCGGTCGACGAGCCAGGGGTCGGTCGGTGCCTTCCGGGTGAGCGAGACGGCGTAGGTACCGATATCGGTTGGGACGGTCACGACCAGCGCGTAGTCGGTGGCTCCGTCGATGACCGTCCCGCTGCCCGTGACGCGGTGGACCGGGACGTTTGATGGGTCGGTGCCTTCGTACGCGGCTGCGCCCTGTTGGGTCAGCATCGGGTACAGGGCGTTAATCCATGTCGTCGCGTCCAGCTGTGGCCGCGCGAAGGCCGTCATGAACTTCTCTGCAAGCTTCACGGCTGCCGCCTGGCTGCTGGAGTCGGCTGCAGCGGGAGTCGGGGCGTTCGGCCCGTCATCGAGCTCATCGGTGGGCGTCGAGCGCGGGGTCTTGGTCGTGCCATCGGGAAAGGTCGCGACCGGCGTTGAGACCGGTGACAGTTGCGGTGCACACCCGGTCAGGACGAGAGCCGCGAGGGCGACGCCGGCAACGCCGGCGGCGCGCCTCACAGGCCCTCCGCTACTGCGGCCGCCGCGGCGAGCCATGCGCGGCGCGTGATCGGGTTGAGGGCGTCGTAGCGGATCTTGCCGCTGTGCAGGGCCTCATCGAACGGGATGGTGACCACTCGGCGCGCGATCGCCGCGAAGCCGTTCGCGATCTGCTGGGCGTCGCCCTTGTCGGCGCTCTTCTCCGACTGGGAGACGATGACAACGGCGTTGTCGGCCAGGGCTGCGGAGCGTTCATCCCGCTGTGCCAGACCGTCGAGCAGGAGCGCGCCGGCTTCCGCGTGCTCTCCCAGCGCCGTGGTGGCGATGACGAGCTGGTCGCTGCGGTCGATCATCTGCTGCCACCGCTCGGCGGATTCGTCGTTGCCGGAGTCGATGAAGATCAGCCGGAAGTATTTGCTGGCGACTTGGTGGAGCGCGTCGAATTCGACGCGGCTGATCCGCTGGTCAGCGGAGAGCGCCTGCGGGTTGGAGCGCAGTACGTCGTACTTGTCGCCGGTCTGGTGGTGCACGAAATGTGCCAGGTCCGATGACTGTGCTGGGGGGAGAGCAGCCGCTCGGTCTGCGGGAGGAGGTTGTGCACGGTGGCCTCGTGCGGGCCTTGCTCGGTGCGCCATCCCAGCGTGCCGCGAGTCTCGTTGTTGTCCCAGGCGAGCACGCCTGAGCCGCCGTAGCGGGCGAACACCGCGGACAGGAGTGCCGTCGTCGGGGTCTTGTTGGCCCCGCCCTTGCCGTTCACGATCGCGATCGTCCGCGGGCCGGGCCAGTGCTGGCTCACGGCGTGGACGTCGCGGCGTTCGGCCAGTTCCGACTCGGAGGGTGCGACCTGGACGCCGACGCGGGCGAGAACGCCTCGCCATCCTTGCGTGGCGGGCTGCTCGGGTGCCTCCTTCTCGAGGAAGGAGGCGCGGGCCGCGCGCCGCTCGCTGATCGTCGCCTGCGGCGGCACGGTGGCCTGCTCCGCTGCAGCTTGCGGCGCCGCGACCGCGGCAGGGGGCGGAGGAATGCGCTCGACGTCGTAGGCCGGCGGCACCTCCACCCGCTGCACGGTGTCTTCTGCGGCCGCTGCTGGCTCAGCAGGGATGAATTCTCCGACCGCCTCCACACTGCCGTCCGGAGACACAATCAGCTGCCCTTGGCCCATCGCGTCCTGTGTGATGAGCATCACCGGCCGGCCGTACATGCGGGCTCGGCCGGTGACTTGGGTGAGGATCTGTTCGCGGACGTGGGTGTCGTTGTTGCCGGCGACCTCGTGGTGAGTCCCCTCGATCACCAGTAGCCCGGTCGCGTCCGGGTTCACGATCGCCCGAATGGTGGGGTGGGAGGATTCCTGCTGAGCCATGTGGCCGCCTTCCTAGTCGTCGCTGTGGCCGGTGTAGCGCCGTAGTGCCCACTTCTTGAAGTCCGCGGTGAGGATTGTGTATCCGCGGCCCAAGTTCAGGGCTGGGAGCTTTTCTTCGGGGTCGGCTGAGCCGATTGCTGCACGGATGATGTGCTCGCTCACGTTGAACACTTTCGCGGCTTCGCTCACGCTGAGAGTCGTCGGGAGACCCTCAAAGAGATCGTCGAGCGCCCCCATGTCAACCGAAAACCATTCCATGCTGTGCAATGATGCCATTGTTTAAGTGAAATGGAACTGTTTGCCATTGTCTGGGTCTATTTGCATTCATTCGGGGTAAGCTTCCTTCCGGGGGTCGAAGTAACCATGTTGACAGTATGTCGATAGTCGTCCCCCGTTCGGGTGATACTTGGCGGTAGACAAGATAGTCGACTCCGAGAAGGGGGATCTTCGGTGACGGACTCTCAACATCCGTGGCTTGCCGGACCGGCCGTACCTCAAGAGGCACCGCCGCCCCGAGCTCGCCGCGAACTCCCACGCCCGGCCGCTCCTCAGCCGGGCGTTCCCGCGCCTGATCACGCTGACCGGCTTCCGCGGCGAGACGTCAACCGTCCCGCACCGCTGTGGTGGCTCGGCGTCCATGGCGGCGCGGGGGAGTCCACCCTGGCCAACCTGGTCGCGGGATCACGCACCGCCGGCCATGCCTGGCCGATCGGCTACGACGGTGCGACGACGAACGTCGTCCTTGTAGCCCGGTCGAATGCATCGGGCCTCGCGGCCGCGCAGCGCGCCGCGATCGAGTGGGCATCCGGTGTGCTGCCCTCGGTGAACCTCCTCGGCCTCGTGATCATCGCTGACGCGCCCGGCAAACTGCCCAAGCCCCTGAGGGAGCTCGCACACCTGGTCTCCGGGGGAGTACCGCACACCTGGCACATCCCGTGGGTAGAGGCATGGCGGCTCGGAGAGACGCCCGACCTCGAGCACGCACCCAAAGACGTTCGGACGCTCATCTCCACGGTGAGCGCACTGTCCAACGCGACCAGCGCCTAACCGGGCCTGACCGAAAGGAAGCACAATGCACACGCTCCACACCGTTCTCGACACCGTGAACTCCTTCGTCCCGCTGGACGTTCCCGACCCCGGGAATGGCTCTGCCCCTCCTGGATCGGAGAAGTTCATCGCCGTCATGGGGTGGGTGAAGTGGCTCGCCCTCGGCGTCGTGATCATCGGCCTCATGATCATCGGCGCGAAGCTCGCGATCGAGAGCCGCCGCGGCGAGGGCGGAGCCCACCTCGGCTCACTCGGAATGGCGATGGCCGGCGTGATCGTCATCGCCGGCGCGGCTAGCCTCGTCGGCTTCCTCGTCAGCTGACCGAAGGGAACACACGCATGTCCGACAACCAGCCATCCGAGTCGAACCCGTTCACCACGCGGCGATTCATCCTCGCCGCGGTCATCGTCGGGGTCGTCTTGCTGTGCGCGGTCGTCCTCGTCGTAAGTTCAGTGATCGGCGGGCAGGCCAAGCCGAGTGCGAACTCATCAGGCGCTCCCACCAGCACCCCCACGCAGACGAGCGTGAGCGCGGCCGATCGGAGCACCTGCGGGCTCCCCGGCTTCGAGAAGTCGGGGACCCTCACTCAAGCACCGAACAGCAAGTGGCAGCTGGTGGGCACTGTTGCGGCCCCCACCGACCCGAAGGGGTCGGGCCCGGGCAACGTAGAGTCCTCAGGCTTCCGCAGCTGCTACGCGCACACGCCAACCGGCGCCCTCTACGCCGCCGCGAACATGCTCGCGGTCGTTTCCGACCGCAGCCTCGTACACGAGGTGGCCGACAAGCTGACGATGCCCGGCCCGGGCCGTGACGCTCTTCTCAAGCAATCCGCGAGCACGAGTGGCACGACCGTCCGCTACCAGATCGCCGGCTTCAAGCTCGACTCATATTCGGGTGACCAGGCGACCGTCGATATCGCCGTCAACCTTTCAACTGGCGAACTGGTCAGTTTCCCCTTCGCTCTGCAATGGGACGACGGGGATTGGAAGGTCAAGACCACCGATGACGGCGGCTTCACTCTGCCACCCGCGCAGCTGCAGAGCCTCGGTGGCTACATCCCCTGGTCGGGCGCCTAATGGCTTGCTCGATCATCGACCCGACCGGATGCGTCTAGCGGCATCATCTCGAAAGCAACGAACGACAGCCTGCAGCAGTTGGTGAACAACGTCGTGGAGGGCGTTGGCAAGGCGTTTTCTGCCCTCGGTTCGGTGTGGGTACTGATTCCTACGCCGAACCTCACCGGTGGCGGCTCGACCGCCACTAACTACTCGGCCGAGGGCGCTCAGGGCGCATCGGGCTTTCTTACGATCCTGCAGTGGTCCGTGTGGATCTCCCTCGCTATCTGCATACTCTCGCTGATCGCTGGAGGGGCGCTCCTGGCCGTCAACCGTCGTCGGGGCGACGGTGAGCGGCATCTCGGTCGCCTCGGCGTGATCATCGCCGCGGTGATCCTCATCTCCGGAGCCTCTGCCATCGTCGCGGCGCTCCTGCCCGGCATGGGATCTTCGAACGCATCGGATGCAGTCGGCTACATCCAAGACTCGCTCTGGTGGTACACCGGCGGCCTGGCCGTGCTGTCGGTGATCATCGCCGGCGCCCGAATGGCCTGGACGCAGCGAGCACAGGCAGGCAAGGACCTGCTGCAGTCGCTCTTCACTCTGGTCGTTGTGTCAGCTGCCGGTCTGACCGGTATCGGCCTCGCCGTCGCGGCGGCCGACGGCTTCTCGAAATGGATTCTGGACGGCGCGACCGGCAAGGACTTCGGCCAGAACATCACCGCAATGGTCGGCATCAGCTCAACGAGCGCCATCGGCCTGATCGCCTTGCTCATCGTCGGCATCATTGCGACGTTCTTCACCTACATTCAGGTGATCCTGATGGTGATTCGCGGTGGCATGCTCGTGCTGCTCGCCGGTATCTTCCCGATCTCCGCAGCGTTTACGAACACGGAGACCGGGCGAGCCTGGTTCAAGAAGTGCACCGGCTGGCTGATCGCGTTCATTCTCTACAAGCCGGCCGCTGCGATCGTCTACGCGGCCGCATTCAAGCTGACCGGCGCCGACCTGTTCAAGGATGACGGGAGCGGTCTGATCAAAATCCTCACCGGCCTCGCGCTCATGGCGATGGCGCTCGTGGCGCTGCCAGCACTAATGCGTTTCGTAGCGCCAATGGTGTCCCAGGTTGGTGGCGGCGGCGGAGCGGGCTTGGCCCTTGCCGCCGGCGCTGGCGCAGGCGCCGCGGAACTGGCGACCGGCGCGATCCGCAAAGCCAACACGGGCGGCGGTTCAGGCGGCGGTTCTCCCAGCAATCCGAAAGCCACCGGCGATCCAAAAGCGACCGGCGCGACCAACAGTCCGGCTACCAAGCCTGCGCCCGCGCCGACGGGTGGAAACACCGGGACGGCGGCGACTGCCGGGAAAGCGGCGGGAGCTGGCGGCGGAGCCGCAGCGGGTGGAGCTGCGGCAGCTGGCCCCGCCGGTGTCGGCGTGATGGCAGCCCAGAAGGGCCTTGAAGCAGGAGCGAAGGCAGCCGGCGCAGTGCGCGCCGCTGCGGCAGATGCAGCCGGTGACGGCGCATCGGGAAGTAACTAGGAGTCAGCATGGCGAACACGCAAGCTCAGGTACGAACGTACGGCAACTGGCGTCGACCGACGACACCCGGCCTCCTGGGGCTGGGGATGGTCGGGAACGATCGTTCTCCTGGCGGGCCTGGTCGCGACGGTCATCACCGTGATGTTCGGCGGCCTCATCAACGGTGTGATCGTGTTCGCAATCATGGCCGGCTTCCTGCTCACCGTCGCGGTGAAGGACAAGCACGGTCAGAGCGCGCTCACACGCACTACGAATCGCCTGAACTGGACGCGCGCCCGCTCGTCCGGCTCCAACCTGTACCGTTCGGGCCCTCTCGGGCGGACCGACTGGGGCACCGCCCAGCTGCCGGGCATGGCGGCGCAGTCCCGACTCAGCGAATACACCGACTCCTACGGGCGACCGTTCGCGATGATCTATGTGCCCTCGGCCGGTGACTACACCGTCGTGATCGGCACGGAACCGGATGGTGCCGCACTGGTCGATCAGGAACAGATCGACAGCTGGGTTGCCGACTGGGGGCACTGGCTGGCGAACCTGGGCGACGAGGCCGGCATCGTCGCCGCAGCTGTCACCATCGAGACCGCCCCCGACACCGGGCGGCGACTGCGTGGTGAGGTCAATCTGAACATCGACCCGGAGGCACCCGCGTTCGCTCAGGCGATGCTCCGCGAGGTCGTCGCCAGCTACCCGTCCGGATCTGCCACGGTCCGGGCGTACGTGTCGATCACGTTCGCTGCGGCCACCCGCACGAATGGTCGACGTCGCGACGCCGACGAGATGGGCCGTGAGCTCGCGGCACGCCTGCCCGGTCTGACTCAGGCGCTCTCAGCGACCGGTGCTGGCGCGGCCCGCCCTCTGGGCGCGCAGCAATTGTGCGAGGTCATCCGGATCGCCTACGACCCGGAGATTGCCGAGCTAATCGACGATGCGCACCAGTCGGGCGAACCGTTCGAACTGCGCTGGTCCGACGTCGGCCCTTCCGGAGCTCAGGCCAACTGGGACAGCTACCGGCACGACTCTGCCCTGTCGGTGACCTGGCAGATGACGGAGGCTCCGCGCGGCATCGTCCAGGCCAACATCCTCACCCGATTCCTGGCCCCGCACCGGGATATCGCGCGCAAGCGGGTGACCTGGCTGTACCGGCCGATCGACGTCGCGCAGCGCCGCGGCGATCGTCCAGTCAGACCTTCGCGCGGCCAGCTTCAACATGACCTCCAGCGACCGGCCCACCGCCCGCGACGTGGTGGGAACCCGCGCCGCGATGGCCACAGCCGAAGAGGAAGCGAACGGCGCTGGCTTGGTCAACTTCGGCATGGTCGTCACCGCCACGGTGACCGACCCAACCCGGGCCGCTGACGCGAAGGCGGCGATTGAGAACCTGTCGGCAACGGCTCGCCTTCGTCTGCGGGTTGTGACAGGCGGTCAGGACTCCGCGTTTGCAGCGGCCCTCCCGCTGGGGATCGTTGTTCCCAAGCACTTGAAACTGCCGGCCGAGCTGAGAGGGGCACTCTGATGGCCAGCTGGTTCAAGAAGCTCTCCCGCTCGAGCAACCGCATTGAGCAGGCCGCTGCGCGAGCTGCGGTGCCGTCTCCGGCGACGCCGCGGCGCGTGCCGGCACGCGGCTACCCGGGACGCGGTCGCGGCGAGATGATGGTGCTCTCCGCCGCTCCCGAGTGGCGCGGCACCACCGTTCAGGTGTGCGGGCTCTGGCCGTTCGGTGTCGGTACCGGTGCGCCGATGATCGGTGTGCCGCTTGGCCGGCACCTGGTCAATCGAGGCACGGTCTGCTGCGACCCGATTTCGTGGTTTCAGCGCGCGAACCTCATCTCCAACCCGTCCGCTTTCGTGCTCGGCAAGCCGGGCTTGGGGAAGTCGACCATCGTTCGCCGGATGGCGACCGGCCTCGCCGGATACGGCGTCCAGCCGCTTGTACTGGGCGACTTGAAGCCGGACTACGTAGATCTGATCGAAGCCCTCGGCGGCCAGGTAATCCGCCTCGGCCGCGGCCGAGGCTTCTTGAACATCCTCGATCCGGGCGAGGCGAAGGAGGCGGCACAGCTGCTCCGCGACGCCGCCCAGGCCGAACGGGAGGCAGCCGCGGCGGAAGAAGCCGAGCTCGCGCATCTGCGCTCGCTCGAGGTGCCGGAGGATCCCGACCGTGCGCAGCTGATCCGCGAGCGGATCGCCGCCCTTGTCGGCTCAGTCACGACCCGCGCCGAGCGGGCTAAGCGCGACGACGAACTGGCCGCGGAAGTGCTGCAGGATGCGCACGGCCGCCGCCTCACGATGGTGTCAGCGCTGCTGACGATCATGCGCAAGTCGCCTCCGACCGATCGGGAGGAGACGATCGTCGACCGGGCCTTGAAGCTGCTCGACGAGCAGCATGAGGGCGTGCCGGTACTGAAGGATCTCCTGGATTTGATCCGTCAGGCGCCGCCGGAGCTGCGCGCCGTCGCGTTGGATCGCGGCGACCGCGCCCGGTACGACGCGATCACCGAGAATCTGGAAGCATCCCTCATCGGCCTCACCACCGGCGGCCGGTTGGGCGAGCTGTTCTCCAAGCAGACGTCCACGCCGATGCGTCGCGACCGGCCCGTCGTCTACGACGTCTCGACCATCGACGACTCGGAGACGGACCTACAGGCCGCCGTGCTGTTGGCGTGCTGGTCGGCTGGGTTCGGCACGGTCAACGTGTCGAACGCTCTTGCGGATGCTGGCTTGGAGCCTCGCCGCCACTACTTCGTGATCCTCGACGAGCTGTGGCGGGCGCTCCGCGCAGGCCGCGGGATGGTCGACCGGGTGGACGCGCTCACTCGGCTGAACAGGCAGCGCGGCGTCGGCATGGCGATGATCTCCCACACGATGAGCGACCTCATGTCGCTCCCCACCGAAGAGGACCGGATGAAGGCGGCCGGCTTCGTCGAGCGCTCTGGCATGGTCATCTGCGGCGGCCTCCCGTCCAAGGAGATGCCGCTGTTGAACAGCGCCATCAGCGTGTCCCGCGCCGAGCAAGAAATGCTCCAGGGCTGGCAGGACCCGCCCGCGTGGGACCCGATCACCGGCCAGGAGGCCGATCCTCCCGGCCGCGGCAAGTTCCTGATCAAGGTCGGCGGTCGACCGGGGATACCGCTCACCGTGGAGCTCACGGACGCCGAGCTGCACATCAACGACACGAACAAGCTGTGGCATGCCGTCTCCCGCACCGGCACGGTCGGCCGCGCCGAGGTTCCGGCATGAGCCCCACGAACCGCATCAAGGAGCCCTCCGCCGCAGGTGACGGTGCCCTGGTCTGGGTGTTCGTCGGCCGTCGTCGTCGTGCTCGTCGGCGGCCTCTGGGTCGCCGTCACGCTCGGCTCCAAGCTCGACGGTTTGAACCCTGGCCTGCCTCGTAACCCGTTCGCGGTGTTCTTCGGCACGTTGAAGGGCACCTACGTGTGGCCGTCCTCGGCCACCTGGATCCTCATCGTCGCCGCGGCGATCGTCGTCGCCCTCGCGATCCTGATCATGGTCGCGCTAGCCAAGCGACGTCGGCGCCGGTCCGCGCGTCGACCACGCGGCCGGTCACATGGGCCGCGGCCGCGACCTGGCCGCCCTCTCGGCCAAAGGCGCAAAGAGCACGGCGCAGCGGCTCGGCGTCGATGGATGGCTCGGTGTGCCGATCGGCATCACCGTCGCCGGCCGGCGTTGGCTCTACGGCTCCCCGGAGGACATGCACGTCGACGTGTGGGGCCCGCGGACCGGTAAGACGACCTCCCGGGCGATCCCGGCGATTCTCAGCGCCCCGGGCGCTGTCATCGTCACCTCGAACAAGCGTGACGTGCTCGACGCGACCCGCGAAGTGCGGGCGCAGAAGGGCACGGTGTGGGCGTTCGATCCGCAGGGGATCGCCTTGGAAGCGCCGTCATGGTGGTGGAATCCGCTCTCCTACGTCACCGACGAGGAGCAGGCGGCGAAGCTCGCCAATCACTTCGCTTCCGGCTCCGCGCGCGGGCGATGCCCGCGCGGATGCGTACTTCGACCCTGCCGGGCAGGATCTCCTTGCCGGGCTTCTACTGGCGGCCGCGCTCGACAATCTGCCGATCACTCAGGTGTTCACCTGGACCACCCGGCCCAGTGACGAGAAGGCGATCGATATCCTCCGCGACCACGGCTACGACCAGGTGGCCGATGCGGTCGCCGGCTACGTGTTCGCCGCGCCCGATCAGCGCTCCGGCGTGTTCGGCACCGCGCAGCAGATGGCCTCCTGCCTGAAGAGTCGGAAGATCGCCGCGTGGGTCACACCCACTGGCGGCAACTTCGCCGGCGACCGCGCGGCCGCACTTCGACCCGCACGTGTTTCGTGCGCAGCTCGGACACGCTCTACAGCCTCTCCAAGGAGGGCAAGGGCACCGCGGGCCCTCTCGTCACGGCGCTCACCGCGGCGACGATCGAGGCCGCGGAGCAGCTGGCCACCACGCAAGCGGGCGGCCGCCTCGCGACACCGATGCTCGGGGTGCTCGACGAAGCGGCCAACGTCTGCCGATGGGAAGCCCTGCCCGACCTGTACTCGCACTACGGCTCCCGCGGCATCGTCCTGATGACCATCCTGCAGTCCTGGTCGCAGGGCGTCGAGGTCTGGGGCCGCAACGGAATGCGCAAGCTCTGGTCCGCCTCGAACGTCAAGGTCTACGGCGGCGGCGTGGCCGAGACCGAGTTCCTGTCCGAAATGTCGCAGCTGATCGGTGACCACGACAAGCGCACCGCCTCCGTGAGCGTCGGCCGCGGCGGACGCTCGACGTCGAACTCGATTCGTCGTGAGCGGACGATGGATGTTGCCGACCTGGCCGCGCTTCCGCGCAGCCGCGCCGTGGTGTTCGCCTCGGGTGCTCCGGCGACGCTGGTTGAGACGGTCCCGTGGATGCGCGGCGACCAGGCCGACGCGGTTCGCGCGTCGATCGCCGCCCACGACCCCGCCAACGGGACTCGCAGTTGCTCCCGACGCCAGGTTGAACCCGTCTGACGGCTCAGCTGGCGCACGCGCCTGGCTCGACGCGGCCGCGTCACGAGAGGATCGGGCAGTGAGCTACGAGGACGACATGCGCGACGACGAGTTCGACGAGCAGGGCACGGCCGACGACGACGCCGGCGAGACGCCTGAGCCGGACCTGTTCTACGGCTCGGTGGATGAGTTCGTGCGGGAGTACCTGATCAAGGTCTACCGCCGTCCTGTGGGCGCTCAAGGCGGCATGAAGTGGGCCGCCCGCTGGTGGGAGTACCCCGAAGCGCTCAGCCGACTCGACGCGCTCTGGCGCGCCTGGGAGCATCTACGACTTGACCCGGCTACCGGGATGAGCGTGTGGTGGCGTGATCACGCCGACCATCACATGCCTGCACTGCTCAGCCCGAACGGCCCATTCGCGGCGTCGGACGATCAGAACAAGCGCGGTGAGCCGCTGCCCTACGAGGCCCCTCCTGAAGGCTTGTTCCCCGACATGCGATGGTCAGCAGAAGGGTTACATGACAAATGAAGCCACCCGAGGTAGAGCTTGGCGAGGACCCGGATACCATCCACGGCTACGTCGTCGCGGACATCGACCTGAGGACTGGCAAACGCCACTAAGGTCGGCGGCGCTCGATCAGCACGGTGTCTCTCCACTGGTCGACACACGGTCCATAGGCCATTAGGGCGATGCGTTCTCGGGTGCCGATGCGCCGAAACCCAGCCCGATCATGGAGAGCGAGACTTGCAGCGTTCTCCGGAAAGATGCTCGACTGGATTGTCCAGATATCCGCCGCGTCGCATGCGTCGATGAGCGAGGCCAGGAGTGCGCGGCCAACACCTTTTCCCTGCGCCGCACCAGCGACATAGACAGAGTGCTCAACGACTCCGCGGTAAACCGTGCGGGCGGATGTTGGAGAAACGGCAGCCCACCCGAGAACGGTGTGGCTGTTGTCGACGGCAACGAGGCGAGCGACGGCGAGCTTGCTGGCGTCGAAGTCCTCCCAGCTCGGAGGCTGGGCCTCGAACGTGGCGTTGCCGGTGGCGATGCCTTCGCGGTAGATGGTCTCGACAGCTGGCCAATCAGCGGGAGCAAGGGGCCGAATCGTGATCACGGTCATGGTGTCCAGGTCCTAGGTTGCGCGGGCGATGAGGAGCGGGATGAGTGCGACGCCGGCCATTGCCAACACCATCATTGAATACGAGCCGAGTCCGGCCGCGATGGTGGGCCCCAGTGCAGGTGAGAGGGCCGTCAGGACGGTGATGGGGGCGGCGAATACGCCGTTGATCGAGCCGTAGTTGCGGGTGCCCCACCGGTCTGCCACCGCGGATGCCTGAACGAGGGTGTGAGCGCCACGCACTGCACCGGTGGCGATCGCCACGACAATCAGCAACCACAGCGGACCGGGAACGAGCGCGAGTGCGGCCAGGAGGAGCGCCGCGCTGGCGGCGATGACTGCGATCGGAACCCACGGGTTGTGACCGTGTGGCGTGACGAAGAACAGGAGTCGGCCGATGACTTGCCCGGCCCCGACGAGTCCGAGCGTGATGGCGGCCGCCCCATAGCTGATTCCTTTTTCGGTGAGGAGCGGGATCAGGGAGAGCGTGACGGTGTAGAGGCTGGCGGTGAGCAGACCCATCGCGACTACCAGAAACCAGAATCGGCGGGTGCGGATCACAGTGGAAACGGTGTGCTCCGCTGCCTTCTCTTTGATGGGCTGCAGCGGCCAGGAGCGTTCGACGGTGAACCAGTGCAACGGCAGTGTGACGACCAGCAGCACGCCCGCGAGGATCAGCAACGTCGCCTGCCAGCTCCAGACTGCCAGCAGTGCCGCGGTGATCGGGGCGAACACGGTCGAGGCCAGCCCGCCGGCAAGGGTGAGGACGGTGAGTGCGCGTTGCCGCTTGTCGCTGTAACGCCGAGTGATGACAGCGAACGCAGCTTGGTAAAGCACTGCCGACTGGGCAACGCCGACGACCAGCCACGCGGTAAAGAACCACAGCAGACCCGGTGCGAACGCTGCGGCGACCAGGCCGCCGGTTCCTACGACGGCGCCAAGCGACATGACCAGTCGCGGATTCCACCTATCGATCAGTCGACCGACGACGATTCCGGATACTGCAGAGATGACGAGCCCCGCGGAAATCGCGCCGGTCACCGCCTGCAGGGTCCATCCGGTGTCGTGCGCGATGACAGGTGCGGCCACGATGGGGGCGTAGTAGAGGATGCCCCAGCTGACGACTTGTCCGATCGAGAGCGCCGCGAGGCTCCAACCCGATCGCACCCTGCTTGCAGCACCGGTCTGAGGGCCGGAACTTGTCATCACGCGTCCTGGGAGACGGTGAGCCGACCTTCCGCACTGGCGACCCGGACGGCCGGGAAGAACGCCCGGACCGCGACGAGCCCGACAACCCCGCCGAGGACCTGGGCGCCGATATAGCCGAGCGATGAGCTCGGGGCGATGCCGGCGAAGGTGTCGGTGAACATGCGTCCCACCGTGATCGCTGGATTTGCAAAGCTAGCCGAGCTGGTGAAGAAGTAGGCAGCACCGATGTAGGCGCCGACCGCGGGCGCGGCCAGCTGCGCGCGTCCCGTCCGGGCCAGAGCGAAGATCACCAGCACGAGGCCCGCTGTGGCGACAATCTCGGCCAGGAAGTGGGCCGGGGTGAGGCGGTCGGTGGTGCTCCATTGGACGGCGGTCTTCGCGAACATCAGGTTGGCGAGGATCGCCCCGGCGATGCAGCCGACGACTTGTGCGGGGACGTACCGGGCGACGTCATCCCAGCGCCGGTAGCCCAGCGCGGCATCCACTGCGGAGACGATCGGGTTGAAGTGTGCGCCGCTGACCGTAGCGAAAACGAGGATCAGCACCGTGAGGCCAAACGCTGTGGCGATCGCGTTCTCCAGCAACTGCAGACCAGTGTCCGTGGGGGAGAGCTGCTGGGCAGCGATACCGGAGCCGACGACCAGTGCGGTGAGCATGGCGCTGCCGACGAACTCGCCGGCGACGCGACGGAGGGCGCTCACGCGGTGGTCAGCAGCTGCGACACGCGGTCGAGCGCTCCGGGAACCAGCTTGTAGTACGCCCATGTTCCCCGCTTGGACCGGGTGAGGTAGCCGGCGTCCATCAGGATCTTGAGGTGATGCGAGACGGTGGGCTGGCTGAGGCCGATCGGGTCGGTGAGGTCGCACACGCAGGCTTCCTCGCCCTCGGACGCCGCGACGATCGAGATGAGCCGCAGCCGGGTCGGATCGGACAATGCCTTGAACGCGACGGCCATCGACTCTGCATCGGTCAGGCTCAGTGTCTCCTTCGTGAGGGGAGTGCAGCAGGAGCCCGCCACGGTCACGGGCAGCAGTTCGACGTTCGTCATGAAAGCCACTCTAACTGAATATTGACAAACTTCGATAGATGTATCAGGCTCTGCGTATCGACAAACTTCGATGTACCGGAGGAAGCATGACTCTCATCGACCTGACCGCCCCCGTGGTGCGCAGCAGCCGTCTCGACAACCTGCCGGTGGCGATCATCGGCGCCGGCCCGATCGGCCTGGCCGCCGCCGCGAATCTCGTGGAGCGCGGCATCGACTTCGTCATCTACGAAGCCGGCGAGAACGTCGCCAGCAGCGTCGACCAATGGGCGCACATCCGGTTCTTCTCACCGTGGCGGCACGCCATCGACCCGGCCTCCCGCCGACTGCTCGACGCAACCAGATGGACCGCCCCCGACCCGAAGGTGCTACCGACCGGCGCTGACCTGATCGAGAGCTACCTGCGCCCGCTGTCCCAGCTGCCTGCGATTGCCTCGCGTATTCGTACCGGTGTGACGGTCGCGGCGGTGAGCCGAGAGGGCATGGACCGCACCCGCACGGCCAACCGTGCCGACACCCCGTTCCTCCTCCGCCTGAGCGATGCATCCGGTGTGGTCGAGGAAGTTACCGCCCGCGCGGTGATCGATGCCTCCGGCACCTACCTGAGCCCAAACAGCCTGGCCTCCACCGGCCTCGAACCGCTCGGCCTGTCCGAGGTCGCCGACCACGTGACGCACGCGCTGCCGGACGTGCTGGGGCGTGAGCGCGCCCGGTTCGCCGGCAAGCACACCACCGTCGTCGGCGCCGGGCACTCCGCCGCGAACACGCTTTTGAACCTCGCTGCACTTGCCCGCGAAGAGCCGGGCACGCGAATCACGTGGCTGATCCGCAACGCCAGCGCCGTGCGCGTCACGACGTCCGAGGACGACGAGCTGGCCGCCCGCGCCGCGATCGGCTCCCGCGTCGAGCGGCTGGTCGCCGCTGGCATCATCGAGCAACTCGACCGCTTCGAGATCGTCCGACTCGCGGCCGCCGGCGACGGCGTCCGCCTGATCGGCCACCGCGCAGGGGAACTGGTCGAGCACGAGACCGACGTCGTCGTGAATGCGACAGGTTTCCGCCCGAACCTCGACATCCTGCGCGAGGTCCGGCTGGAGCTCGACGAGATCGTGGAAGCGCCCAAGCGTCTCGCGCCGCTGATCGACCCGAACCTGCACAGCTGCGGAACCGTCGCCCCGCACGGATTCGCCGAACTGCAGCAGCCCGAGCCGAACTTCTTCCTGGCCGGGATGAAGTCCTACGGGCGTGCCCCGACGTTCTTGCTCGCCACCGGCTATGAGCAGGTGCGCTCGATCACCGCCTGGATCGCGGGCGACGTCGCCGCTGCAACCAACGTCGAACTGGTGCTGCCAGCTACCGGCGTCTGCTCGAGCGGTCCGGCGGCTGCCGGCGGATCGTGCTGCTCTTAGCCGAACCGGACACGGCGCCGCATAGACTCGCGTCTATGGGTGCTGTGCCATCGGGCGGCGAGACGCTGCGGAGCCTGAAGCGAATCAGTGATCCCACGCGCGCCCGCATCTTGTCCCTCATCCTGGACAGCGCCGACGGCCGCGCCTCGGTCACCCGGCTGGCAGACGCTCTGGGGCTGCGCCAGCCAGCGGTGTCGCATCACTTGAAAGTGCTGCACGAGGACGGTCTGGTGCGGCGGTCGCCGGAGGGTCGACAGGTCTGGTACTCAATCGAGCCCGACCAAATCGACCGCGTCTCCGAACTCATCGGAGAGCCCGCGCCCGCGCAGGCTGACGATGTGCTGGACCGGATCAGCAGCGACCTCACCGCCCGCTTCGCCGGCGTCTTCGCGCCCGAGACAGTCGACCGCTACGTGCGGGAGAGCCACCAGCTGCTCGCTGACGATGCGCACATCACCAGGCAGCTAACCTCGCTGACGTCCCGGTTCGCGGCCGACCGGCTTGACGCGCTCGCGCGCGAGCAAGGCGTCTCCGCCCAGACGCCCGAAGTGCTGTTCGTCTGCGTGCAGAACGCCGGCCGATCGCAAATCGCCGCGGCGATCCTCAAGCACCTGGCCGGCGACCGGGTGCGAGTGCGCACCGCCGGGTCAGAGCCGGCGGACGCAGTGCGGCCCACGGTTGTCACCGCGCTGGACGAAATTGGGGTATCGCTGGCTGGCGAGTATCCGAAGCCGCTGACCGATGAGGTGGTGCGTGCTGCGGATGTGGTGATCACGATGGGCTGCGGTGATGCCTGTCCCATCTATCCCGGCCGCCGCTACCTCGACTGGGAGCTGGACGACCCCGCCGGGCTCCCGCTCGCCCGCGTGCGAGAGATCCGCGACGACATCGAAGCGCGTGTTCGCGAATTGCTCGACACGCTCTGACGTGAACGCCGGCTGAACTTTCCGCCCACCCGTTCACTTAACCATAGATGCGCGTCTATGCTTTTCGTAGACCCACGAAAGCGAGGAACACCATGTCCGAGAAACCCACCGTCCTGTTCGTCTGCATCCACAACGCCGGCCGCTCCCAGATGGCCGCCGGCTTCATGAAGGAGCTGTCGGGTGGAGCGGTCGATGTGCTCTCCGCCGGCTCCGAGCCCAAGGACCAGATCAACCCCATCGCCATCCAGGTGATGGCCGAAGAGGGCATCGACATCGCCAACGAAGTCCCCAAGATCCTCACCACCGACGCCGTGAAGGAATCGGATGTGGTGATCACGATGGGCTGCGGCGACACCTGCCCGATCTTCCCCGGCAAGCGCTACGAGGACTGGGAGCTCACCGACCCGGCAGGCCGTCCCGTCGACGAGGTTCGCCCGATCCGCGACGAGATCAAGCAGCGGGTGCAGAACCTGCTCGCTGAGATCCTTCCCGCCAAGGTCTGAACGATGACCCTCGACGTGGACGATCGGCGCGGCCTCCCCGGGCTCAGCTACCCGGAGGAGTATCTGCGGCGTCTGGCGGATGAGCTCACGGAGAAGTTCACCGGCATCTTCAACCGCGAGACGGTGGAGCGCTACGTGCTCGAGTCCTACACGGCACTCCTGCGTACCGCCACGGTGAAAGCGCACCTGGCCACACGCACCATCCACTTCGCCACCGAACGCCTCACGGCGCTCGCCCAGGCCAAGGGCGCGCTCGGGGTCGGCGTGCCGGAGGTGCTGTTCGTGTGCGAGCAGAATGCCGGCCGGTCCCAGATGGCCGCCGTGCTCACCGAGCATCTCTCCGGCGGCCGCGTCCACGTCCGCTCCGCCGGCTCCGCCCCCGCGGACCAGCTCAACCCCGCCGTGGTTGAGGCCATGAGCGAGATCGGGTTGGACCTCAGCCGCGAGTTCCCGAAGCCCCTCACCGACGACGTGGTCCAAGCCGCCGACGTCGTGGTGACGATGGGGTGCGGCGACGCCTGCCCGATCTACCCGGGCAAGCGCTACCAGGACTGGGAACTCACCGACCCCGCCGACCTGCCCATCGACCAGGTACGGCAGATCCGCGACACCATCACCGAGCACGTCCGCGCGCTCCTGACCAGTCTGGAAGCCGCCCCCGCATGAGCATCGAGAACGTCGTCGTCATCGGCTCCGGCCCCGCCGGATACACCGCCGCCAACTACCTCGCCCGCGCGGGTCTCGCACCGATCGTGCTGACCAGCTCCGTCGAGATCGGCGGCGCCCTGGTCAACACCACCGAGGTCGAGAACTTCCCCGGTTTCGTCGACGGCATCCAGGGCCCTGACCTGATGGACAAGCTGCGCCAGCAGGCCGAGAAGTTCGGCGCCCGCCTCGTCTACGACGACGCCACCGCCCTCGACCTCACCGGTGACATCAAGACCATCACCACCGGCAGCGGCACCATCTACCAGGCACACGCCGTCGTCCTCGCAATGGGCTCCGCCTACCGCAAACTCGGCGTCGACGGCGAAGAACGCCTCTCCGGCTACGGAGTCTCGTGGTGCGCCGTGTGTGACGGGGCGTTCTTCCGCAACCAGAACATCGCCGTCGCCGGCGGCGGAGACTCCGCCGTGGAAGAAGCCATGTTCCTCACCCGGTTCGCGGACTCGGTCACCCTCATCCACCGCCGCGACCAGCTCCGCGCCTCCAAGATCATGCAAAACCGCGCACTCGCGAACCCGAAGATCACGATGCGGTGGAACACCCAGATCGTCGAAGCCCACGGCGACGACAAGCTCAGCCGCCTCAGCCTCCGCGACACCATCACCGGCCAGGACGACGTCCTCGACGCGACCGGGCTGTTCATCGCCATCGGCCACGACCCGCGCAGCGCTCTCGTCGCGGGACAAGTTGATCTCGACCCGGACGGCTACGTGAAGGTCAAGCACCCCACCACCGAGACCAATCTGCCCGGCGTGTTCGCCTGCGGCGACCTCGTGGACCGCCGCTACCGGCAAGCCATCACGGCCGCCGGCACCGGCTGCTCCGCCGCCCTGGACGCCGAGCACTATCTGGCCGCTCACGGGCTCGGAACACCCGTACCGGCCGTGGCCGATGAAGGGGTTTCACCGCGGAGCTCGCCGTCACGTCGGAGCTTCCGCGGCAGAGCTGGTAAGAGCTACCGGCTGACTCGTCGCGTGAGCCGCGGGATATTAAGGTCATGCGCAGAATCACCTATGCCGGCACGTGGTTCGATACCAGCGACAGCGTCGCAGAGGCCATCATGGAGTACTCCAAAGCGTTGGCCTACAACGACATCGCAGACACCATCAACGTCCCTGGCAGGAGCGCCACGGGAGACACCGGGATGGCCGAAGTCATCATCGGGCCGGCCAGCCAGATCGTCAGCGCACCCATCGAATCCATCAGCGAGAACGAGTTCGACGACCCAGTACTGGTTGCCGAGCTGAGAGAGCGGACGGTCCCTTTGCAGCCTCGTCGTCCGTTAGTGGAGCAAGATGGGGCGGGTGCCGCCGCTGCAGGGGGACTGTGGGGTCGCGACGACACCCGCGGGGGTGGGATGGACTAGAGGCTGGCGAGCAGGCTCTGCATGGTGGCGATCTCGGCGGTCTGATCGGTGACGATCTTCTTCGCCAGGGCCATGGCGTCCGTGTTCTTTCCCGTCTTTACTTCCTCGTTGGCCATGTCGATGGCACCTTGGTGGTGCTCAATCATCTGGGTGAGGAAGAGTTTTCCTGCGTCGGCGCCGGAGGCGTCTTTGAGCGCCTTCATGTCGGAGTCCGACATCATCCCGCCCATGTCGTGAGACATCCCGGCGGAGGCGTTCCAGGTGTTCAGCCAGCCGTTCATGGTGTCGATTTCCGGCTGCTGCGCTGCTTTGATCTTCTGCGCAAGCTCGGTGACCTTCGCGTTCACGCCGGTCTTGGACAGCACCATATCGGCCATCTCGATGGCCTGCTGGTGGTGCATCACCATGTTCTGGGCAAACGAAATGTCGGCCTTGTTGTGCGCGCCGGTTGCCGTAGCGGAACTGGACGAGCCGCCCATGTCCATGCCGGAGTGACCGCTGCCAGCGGTGCCGGAGCAGCCGGCGAGGATCAATGCGGTCGCGAGAGCGCCCGAGGCGAGCACCATCATCTTCAACTTCATAGCGAATTGCTTCTCTCTTGCTCGAAAAAGGATTGTTCCCGGCCCGACATAAGGACGGGTCGACCGTGCCCGGGTATGACCGGGCGCAGGAGCAATCAGGTTCGGCTAATGGAGAGAGTGAGAAGCGACGGCGGCGATGGGGGAGCCACAGCGGCGGCAGCGCCACAGCAAGCGCCGCGACGAGCCGATAGAGGTCGCTACCCCACCGGCTGATTATGACCCGGACGATGAGGATGAGGGTGGTGATCAGCAGCGCCAGCAGACAGGCCATGCTGGCCATGTTGTGTCCGGACTCGCAGGCGCCACTACAGTCCGTCGTTGCGGCGCCGGCCGGAGAAGGCTCCGTCGTTAGCACCGTGTCGGTGTGTTCGTGGGTCGCCGCGGCGGTGTGATGGCCGCTGTGGTCGGTACTCGTGGCCGTGATGACGTGCATCGCCAGCAACCCGACCACGATCGCCGCGACACCGAGGGCCAGGAACGCGACCCGGTGCCAGCTGTTTCGTCGTGGCAAGCGAAGACTGTTGCTGACCACGACACCTCCAACCGATTCGTACGGACGCGCCTAGGGTAACGCGTGTTTCTGGACACGCCCAGGGGGTGTGGCGCATGCCCCGCCCCGCTGGGTGCTGTGTTCAACGTCTGGTCGCTGGCTCCCGGGACGATTCCGCGGGTGCGGGTTGGTTGGTTGCGGCGCGCACACTTGTCTCGGGGCGCAGGTCGAGCCGGCGAAGGAGTTGCGCGTTCAGTGCGACAACGATGGTCGACAGGGACATCAGCAGGGCGCCGACCGACATGGGCAGCACGAACCCGATCGGGGCGAGCACGCCGGCGGCGAGGGGAACGGAGATGAGGTTGTATCCGGCGGCCCACCAGAGGTTCTGCTTCATCTTGCGGTAACTGGCCCGGGACAGCTCGATCACCGAGAGCACCGATCGGGGGTCGTCGCTGGCAAGGATCACACCAGCGGAGGCGATCGCCACATCCGTACCGGCACCGATCGCGATGCCGACGTCAGCCTGGGCGAGGGCGGGGGCATCATTGACGCCGTCGCCGACCATCGCCACCTTGCGGCCTTCAGCCTGCAGCTCCTTGACCTTGGCGGACTTGTCCTCCGGGCGGACACCGGCGAAGTAGCGGTCGATGCCGAGCTCTGTGGCAACGGATTTCGCCACCGCTTCGGCGTCACCGGTGATCATCACCACCTGAACCTTCTGCGCCTGGAGCGCCTGGACGGCCTGCCGGGACTCTTCCCTGACCTCGTCGGCCAGTTTCAACGCCCCGGTCACCTGTCCGTCGACGAGGACGTGCAAGATGATCGCACCGTCGGCACGCCATTCTTCAACACCGTCCAGCTCGTCCGCGTTCTCCTGCTCGAGCAGGTTCGGGCCGCCGACCTGCACACGATGTCCGCCGACCGTCGCGGAGACTCCCACCGCGGGGGAGGATTCGAAATCGGACGCCGCCGGCACGGTAAGGGTGCGGCTGCCTGCTGCGCTCACGATCGCGTGCGCCAGCGGGTGCTCGGAATCGGTCTCGGCTGCCGCCGCGAGAGCGAGGAGCTCGTCCTGCTGGATGCTGCCGACAGTCTGAATTGCGATGACGGTCGGTTCGCCCTTGGTGAGGGTGCCGGTCTTGTCGAACAGGACCGTGTCAACGGTGCGCATGCTCTCCAACGCCAGCCGGTCCTTGATCAGGACTCCGCCGCGGGCGGCCCGTTCGGTAGCGATCGAGACCACGAGGGGGATTGCCAGGCCGAGGGCGTGCGGGCAGGCGATCACCAGTACCGTGATGGTTCGCACGACCGCCTCATCGGGCAGTCCGATCATCGTCCAGATAAGCGCCGTGATCACCGCGGAGCCCAGAGCGAACCAGAACAGCCAGCCAGCGGCGGTGTCGGCGATCCGTTGCGCCCGCGAGGACGAGTTCTGGGCGTCGCTGACGAGGCGTTGGATTCCGGCCAGGGCGGTGTCGTCACCGACGGCGGTGATTTCGATCCGCAGTCCGGAGTCGGTTGCGACAGTGCCGGCAACGACGGGGTCTCCGACGTCACGGCGGACGGTGCGGGACTCTCCGGTGATCATCGACTCGTCCATGCTTGCCGTACCAGAGACGATCCGGCCGTCCGCCGGTACCCGTCCGCCCGGCCGGACCACGACCAGGTCACCACGCTGCAGTTCGGCCGGCGGCACCGACACGGTGCTCTCGCCTTCGACCCGTTCGGCCTCATCCGGCAACAGGGCCGCCAGCGAGTCCAGCGCGGAGGTGGTCTGGGCGAGGGACCGCATCTCGATCCAGTGCCCGAGCAGCATGATCACGATCAGCAGGGCCAGTTCCCACCAGAAATCCAGTTCGTGATCCAGCAGCCCGAGGCTGGCACCCCAGGAGGCAAGGAACGCGACGGTGATCGCCAGGGCGATCAGGAGCATCATTCCCGGCTTCAACGCACGCAGTTCACTGACCGCTCCGGTGAGGAACGGCTTGCCGCCCCACACGTACATCACCGTGCCGAGGACCGGTGAGATCCACGCAACCCAGGCCGCGTCGGGAAGCGGGTAGCCGAGGATCATTGCGAACATCGGGGAGAACACGACGACCGGGATCGCCACCACGAGCATGATCCAAAACAGCCGACGGAACTGGCCGACGTGGTCGCCATGCCCGCCGTGCCCGCTGTGGTCCATGCTGCTGTGCTCCATCGCAGCGTGATCCATCTGTTCATGGCCGTGGTGGTCGTGTCCCATCGCGCCGTGGTCCATGCCGTCGTGCTGACCGGCAGGCGGCCGCGAGGTGGGGGTGTGCATGCTGTGGTCCTGTTCTGGCGTGCCCATACCGGAAAGTTATACCCCTAGGGGGTATATGTCAAGAGGTGGTGGCCTGTGGGAGGGGCGCCCGAGGGCGCCCCTCCTTGATTAGTGGGGCTGTCCGACGGTTGCCGTCTGCGGCTCGGGGGCAAGGGTGTGCGGCTGCCGCATCGTCGCCACGACGATGATGGCGCCGGCGGCCGCGACCAGAGCTGCGCCGAGGAAGGCCGCCGAGTAGCCGTCGGTCAGGGCGATCCGGCTGGTGCCGGTGCCGGTGATGCTGGCCGCGACGGCGGTCAGGACGGCCAGGCCGAGAGCGGAGCCGATCTGGTAACTGGTGCTCACGAGCCCCGAGGCGACCCCGGTTTCAGCGGGCGGAGCGGCGCCGACCGCTGTTCCCAGGGACGGGACAAAGGCGAGCGACATGCCGAGCGCCGCGACGAGCGAAGCCGGCAACACATCCAGCAGATAGCTACCGTCGGGGCGGACCAGTGCCAGCCAGCCAAGTCCGACGGCCAGCAGCAGAAGCCCGGTGACGATCATCGACTTGGCGCCGAACCGTGCCTGCAACCGCGGTGCGAGAGCAACCATCCCCAACACGATCAGGCCCGTCATGGGCAGCAGCGCCGCTCCAGCGGCGAAGGCTCCAGCACCAAGGACCTGTTGCAGGTAAAGGTTCAGGAAGAACCACATCGACACCCAGGCGGCACCGAGCAGCAGCTGTGCGATGTTGGCCGAGCCGAGCTGCGGTGCGCGCAGCAGGCCCAGGCGGAGCAACGGGTGACGCGAGCGAGCCTGGATGAGGAAGAACGCGGCAAGCAAGACGACGCCGGCGCCGAGCACCACCAGGGTAGGAGTAGTCAGCCAACCGAGTTCGGGCGCCCTGACGATCGCATAGACCACCGCGGCCAGGCCGCCGGTCGCGGTGATGGCGCCGGCTACGTCGATCGAACCGGCCGCGCCTCGCGCCGTCTGAGGCAGCGCCCGGGCGGTGAAGGCGAGCACGAGGAGGGCGATCGGGACGGTGATGTAGAACACCCAGGGCCAGCTGGCGTACTCCGTCAGCACACCGCCGAGGAAGACCCCTGCGGTGCCGCCGATCGGCGCCGCAGCTCCGTAGACGGCGAACGCTTTCGGCAGTTCGGCGGTGCCGCCGAAAAGCATCATCAGCAGGGTCAGCGCGGCCGGTGCGATCAGCGCAGCTCCCGCGCCTTGGATGGCTCGACCGGCGATTTCCACGCCAGCGTTCCCGGCCGCGCCGGCGAGGATCGAGCCGGCGATCAGCACCAGCCAACCGGTGACGAAGATCTTCCGTGCTCCGAACGCGTCGGCGAGGCGGCCACCGAGAAGGAGCAGGCCGCCGAACGCGATCACGTACGCGTTGAACACCCACGACAGCGACTCCGGTGTGAAGCCCAACGCTCGTTGCAGATCGGGCAATGCGACGCCGATGATCGAGGTGTCCATGATGACCACGAACTGGGCGGCGGCGATCAGCACGAGACCGAGCCACCGCCTCGGGTGGGGGGCTGGCGGGGGAGTAGACATGAGGTTCCTTTGCGCTCAACGATTGCCGTGTACCCGGCGGGGGTATAAGCTATACCTACGGGGGGTATGTGTGTCAAGCTCTGCGACTGATTGACAAATCGGCATCTCGGAGAGTTACAATGCATACCCTGGTGGGGTATTTGCGTAGGGAGCATCATGATCGGCTACATCGACAACAAAGAAGACATCCTCAAACGGCTGCGCCGTGCCGAGGGGCAGGTGCGCGGCATTCAGCGGATGGTCGAAGAAGACACCTACTGCATCGACGTGCTCACCCAAGTGTCGGCCGCGACGAAGGCGCTGGAGACGGTGGCGCTCGCCCTGCTGGATGACCACCTCAGCCATTGCGTCGCCGAAGCCACCGCCGAAGGCGGCACCGTCGCCGAAGAGAAGATCCGCGAAGCATCCGCCGCGATCGCCCGACTCGTCCGTTCCTAACCACACGATCCAAGGAGAAACCCTCATGTGCAGTCCAACCACCGGTAACAGCGACCTCGGCCTCACCGACAAGGACAGCGCGTGCACCTGCAGCACGGACGCTCACGGTCACACCGACACCGCCTCCGTGGCCTCGACCGCG
Organism: Leifsonia sp. P73; assembly: GCF_051059105.1. Lineage (NCBI taxonomy): Bacteria > Bacillati > Actinomycetota > Actinomycetes > Micrococcales > Microbacteriaceae > Leifsonia > Leifsonia sp. P73. The sequence continues at coordinate 2,885 of NZ_CP194932.1, read as the reverse complement.
CCAACGGTCGACTACCTGGTGGCCGGGATGACCTGCTCGCACTGCGTGGCCAGCGTCACCGAAGAGCTGGAAGCCCTTGACGGTGTCGAAGCGGTCAGCGTGGAGCTGAACGCCGGCGGAACCTCGAAGGTCACAGTTTCCTCGGCGACGCCTCTCGACGCTGACGCGGTCCGCGCCGCGATCGACGAGGCGGGATACTCGCTGGTCACGGCATGAGCGCCGACGCGATTGAACTCGAGATCGGCGGGATGACCTGCGCCTCCTGCGCCACCCGGATCGAGCGCAAGCTCAACCGGATCGAGGGCGTTGAGGCGACCGTCAACTACGCCACCGAGAAGGCCAAAGTCAGCGCGCACGGCGTCGACACATCCACGCTGATCGCTGCGGTAAAGTCCGCCGGCTACACCGCCACCGTGCCCGCCCCACCCCAGACCGTCGAGGAGCCAGCCGGGTCACCTGTCGACCGGGAGACTCTGGAGTTGCGCCGACGCCTGTTCGTGTCGGCGGCCCTGGCTCTACCGGTGGTCGTGCTGTCGATGGTCCCGGCTCTCCAGTTCACCAACTGGCAGTGGCTCGCGCTAACCCTTGCCGCACCCGTGGCGGTCTGGGGCGCGTGGCCGTTCCACCGTGCCGCGTGGGTCAACGCCCGGCACGGTGCAGCCACGATGGACACCCTGATCAGCGTCGGCGTCATCGCCGCGTTCGGCTGGTCCCTCTACGCGTTGTTCTTCGGCATGGCCGGCATACCGGGCATGCACATGAGCTTCCAGCTGATCACCACTCCAGGCGCCGGCGCGGATGAGATCTACCTGGAGGTCGCATCCGCGGTGACCGTGTTCATCCTCGCCGGCCGCTACTTCGAAGCCCGGGCCAAGCGCGAGTCCGGTGCAGCGCTGCGGGCCCTGCTGGAGCTCGGCGCAAAAGGCGCCGTCCTCCTCACAGACGGTGTCGAGACGCGGGTGCCGGTGACCTCTCTTGCCCTCGGCGATCGATTCGTCGTCCGGCCAGGGGAGAAGGTCGCAACCGACGGTCAGGTGGTTGAGGGTTCGTCCGCGATCGATATGAGCATGCTCACCGGCGAATCCGTTCCCGTCGAGGTCGGCCCCACCGACCACGTCGCCGGGGCCACGGTAAACGTCGGCGGACGCCTGGTGATCGAGGTCACCGCGGTCGGCGCCGACACAGAACTGGCCCGGCTGGGGCGGCTCGTCGAAGAGGCCCAGACCGGCAAGGCCGAAGCACAACGCCTGGCCGACCGGGTATCGGCCATCTTCGTGCCCGTTGTGATCGGTCTGGCGTTGGCGGCCTTCGTACTCTGGCTGGCGCTCGGTGCCGGTATCGAGCCGGCGTTCACCGCGGCCGTCGCCACCCTGATCATCGCCTGCCCGTGCGCGCTCGGCCTGGCCACCCCGACTGCGTTGCTGGTGGGAACCGGTCGTGGAGCGCAGCTAGGCCTGCTGATCCGTGGCCCGCAGGTCCTGGAACAAACCCGCCGCACCGACACGATCGTGCTGGATAAGACCGGCACGGTCACCACTGGCCGGATGAGCCTCACCGCCGTGCACACCGCCGTCGGCGAAGACGAGAGCACTCTCCTCGCCATTGCCGCCGCCGCCGAACACGGGTCCGAACACCCCGTGGGCCGGGCCGTCGTCGACGGTGCGCGCGACCGCGGGATCCCGCTTGCCCCGGCGGAGTCGTTCCATTCCGAGCAGGGCCTCGGCATCCAGGCCGTCATCGACGGCCGTCACGTCGTCGTCGGACGCGCATCCTGGCTGACCGATGCGTGGGCGCTCGAGCTGCCTGCAGATATCGCTGAGGACATCCGGCTTGCGGAGAGCCAAGCGATGACCGCTGTCGTGATCGGTTGGGACGGTGCGGTACGTGGTGCCCTTGTGGTCAGCGACACCATCAAGGAGTCCAGCGCGGCCGCGATCACGGAGTTCCGGCGCCTCGGATTGACTCCGGTGCTTTTGACCGGCGATAACGAGGGTGCCGCGAAGGCGATCGCCGAACGCGTCGGCATCCGCGACGTCCGCGCTGGCGTCACACCGCAGGGCAAACTCGACGCGATCCGTCAGCTCCAAAGTGACGGTCATGCGGTGGCAATGGTCGGCGATGGGGTCAACGATGCGGCCGCCCTCGCCGCCGCCGACCTCGGTATCGCCATGGGCGCCGGGACGAACGCGGCCATCGCCGCCAGCGACATCACCGTGATGAGCGGTGACCTCCTCGCCGTCGGCGACGCCATCCGGCTCGCCCGTCGCACCCTCGGCACCATCAAGGGAAACCTCTTCTGGGCGTTCGCCTACAACGTCGCAGCGATCCCAGTGGCCATGCTGGGCCTGCTGAACCCGCTCCTAGCGGGCGGAGCGATGGCGCTATCCAGCGTCTTCGTTGTCAGCAACAGCCTCCGACTGCGCAGCTTCAGAGGACACACCACCACCCGCGTGCCCCAAAGAAGAACGAGCGCCGTCGTCGCCACAGCCAGCAAATAGGCCCGGCGGCCAAAAGGCCAGTGGAATGCGGAAGACCCGAGCCCCAGCTCGGGTCTTCCGCATTTTCCTTTTGGCTCGGGTTGCGATCGGCGTGCCGTCGCTCTGGCAAGGGGACTGCCGATCCCTGAGAAGACCCCAATGTCCACCATCCAGCAGACGCTCGAGAGCTACCCAGCCGACCTCGGCGGTATCGACCAGCAGAAACTCGTCGCTGCATCCAAGCGTGCGGCGAATGCAAGCAAGCATGCACCAGCTGCGCCGATGCTTGCCCTAGCGAAGAAATGGTCGCCGAGCTCATCAAATGCATCCGCACAGACCTCGACTGCGCCGACATCTGCGACTCTACCGAGGCGGTGCTTTCACGTCACACCGGCTATGACGCCAACG